>JAUYKG010000041.1 GCA_030700105.1 Candidatus Veblenbacteria bacterium | reverse complement strand
CAGCTTAAATTGCTAACCTGGTTGGCAGAGGTGAGTGGCGTAAGCTTGGCCACCGCCGTGAAACTCATGGTGCCCGTGCTACCCAATAGGCGGTTCGCCATACCGGTTTTAGAGCGCTTACCCCGTACCCGCCCGCGCATTGCCCCGGGACAGAATATTATCAATCTTGTTACCGCCGAGCTTGAGGCCAGTAATGGGGCGGTAACTGAGCTTGTGGCGCGCGTGGTAACTCGCGGGCAGCAGGTGCTAGTTCTGGTTCCCGAGGCGCACCAGGTAATCTCCTGGGTAAATTTATTCAAGCCGAACTACTCCTGCCTTGCGTTTTCAGCTCATGCGCCGGAGGCCGAAAGGCGCGGGACGTACCTCGCGGTACGCGCGGGGCAGGTACAGGTGGTTGTTGGTACCCGAGCCGCGCTTTGGCTTAATTTTTCCTGTTTGGGTGGCATAGTAGTAACCGAGTCTGAGAGCGAGAACTATCGGCAGACCGATCAGAACCCCCGCTACGACGCGCTCGGGGCAGCCAGGCAACTCGCGCGCGTAACCGGTGTTTCCTTGGCGCAGGTATCCGTAGCCCCGCCGCTCGACCGCTGGGCAGCGGCTCAGCAGCGCCAGGAACAGTGGCGTGAACTAGGTAAACGAGCGCATACCGTTGAGCTGGTGAATCTCCAGGCCGCCCCCGGGGGCAAAAAACATACCTTGTTGAGCCCGGAGCTTCAGGAAGCCGTGCAGCAATCGTTAGCTCAAGGTAGGCAGGTGCTGCTTTACCTTAATCGGCGGGGAGATGCTACCACTGCCCTGTGCCGCGATTGTGGGTACGTGGCCAGCTGCGAACAGTGCCAGCGTAATTTGGCTTGGGTGGAGCGGGAGCGGCAGTTGGTGTGTTACCACTGCGTGCGGACCTATCCCCCGGCCGTACCCTGTCCGCGCTGCGGCAGCGTGAACGCCACCTACCGCGGCTCTGGCCTAACCAGGCTGGCTCGCGAGGTGAATGAGCTCTGGCCCCAGGTTCCCTCTGTACTCTTGGAGGGAGAGTTCAAACCCGAGCATACAAGAGAAGCCGCCCAAGCCCGGGTTGTTGTTGGTAGCCGTACCGCGGTGCGGGCAGTGAACGGACGCAGGCTGGGTGTGGCAGGGCTGGTGATGGCCGATAGCGAACTCCTCTTGCCCGAATTCCGTGCGGGAGAGCGTACTTGGCAGCTTGCTCACTTACTTGCTGCCCAGACTCGTCATGTGGTCGTACAGACCTACCAACCGGAGCATTACGTGTGGCAAAGCTTGAGCCAGCACAAACCCGAGCTTTTTTACCAGCCTGAGCTTGCTATGCGGCAACAGTACCGCTGGCCGCCGGCAGTTGAGCTAGTACGCTTTACTTGCCGCAGTACTTCGGAATCAAGCGCTCGGGAACAGGCTCTGGAGCTACGCCAAAAACTCCAACCTCATCTTCCGCCCCAGGCTGAAGCCGTGGGGCCGTATCCTGATTACTACCGTATGCGCCGAGGCCGTTATCAATATCACCTCTTGCTCAAGTATCCCCCATCGTTCCAAGTAAGTACGCTCTGGCCCTATGTGCCAGAGGACGTGGTTATCGAACCTGACCCGCTTGTGATTTTAAGCTAGCCTCAAGGAAGTTAAGTCGTGGTATAGTGTGTTCGGTATATGCTCCCCTTAGTCCTTGTTCCTCAGCCTATTTTGCGCCAAGTGGCCAAGCCAGTTGAGCTTCCTATTACTGAGGAGGTTCAGCGCTTGGGCCGTGATATGATTGAGGCTATGGTTCATTACCATGGTATTGGTTTGGCTGCCCCTCAGGTGAACCAAGGCGTGCGGTTGATCGTGATAGCAACCGTCAGCGGCCCCACCGTGTGTGTGAACCCGGAAATCGTAAAATCGTCCTGGCGTAAGGTAAATTTTGAGGAAGGCTGCTTATCAATTCCTAATGTATTTGGATTGGTACGTCGGCCTGAACGCGTGTTGGTCCACTACTGTAACTTGCAAGGCGAAGAACGAGAAGAATGGCTAGTTGAGCTGGCGGCTCGCGTGTATCAGCATGAGGTGGATCATCTCAATGGAGTGCTGTTCGTGGATAGAGCTAGCAAGATAACAGCCGGCCGGGAACTACTAAAGGATTATGGCTTGGTCTGAGCCGTTCGTATATTTTGGCACCTCTGAGTTTTCTGGCCAGGTGCTCGAGGGGCTACTCTCGGCTGGTTGCCGCCCAGAGCTCGTGGTAACCACTAGGCCCAAACCAGCCGGCCGTGATTTGGGTACCATTCCTACCCCTATAGCCATACTAGCTGGGGAGGCGGGCTTGGCAGTGCTTGAGGTGAGCACTTTGAAGCCTCCTCTACCGCCGGAGCTGCTCCATTCGGGTGCAACTTTTGGCGTATTGGCGTCTTTTGGACGCATACTTCCACCAGAACTGTTAACGCTGTACCCCAGGGGTATAGTGAATGTGCACCCTTCGCTCCTACCCAAGTACCGAGGCCCTGCCCCCATACAGTTCACACTCAAGGACGGCGTACTCAAGACCGGCGTGAGTTTGATTATTTTGGATAAAGAGATCGATCACGGTCCTCTGTTGGCGCAACAAACGATTGAGGTACAGGACAAAGATGATGTGCCGCAGCTGAGTGAACGTTTGGCGCACGTGGCTACAGAGCTCCTTGTGGCCACACTCCCGCGTTACCTGGCAGGTGAGCTCTCCCCCATTCCTCAGGATCACATGCACGCTACTTTTACGCGCCTAGTGAAGCGAGGAGACGGTGAGGCTGACTTTAACAAATCAGCCCAAGAGCTTGATAGGCAACGCCGAGCTTTTACTCCTTGGCCTGGCTTATGGACTACCTGGCAAGGTAAACGTTTAAAGCTAATAGACACTTCCGTGCTCATGACCACGGCCCTCGCGCCCGGTGAGGTTCGTGAGCTCGGTGATACAACCGTAATCGGCTGCGCTGCAGGCAGCTTAGCTTTAGAAATAGTGCAGTTACAAGACAGTAAGCCTATGTCCGTGCGGGAGTTCATCCGCGGACACAGTAATTTTATCGGCGGCCATCTGCCAAGTTAACCCTTCGTAGAGGATAGTGTAGTTTGATCGCGTTGTTTTTCTGTTACCCAGAACCCTAAGTACTTACCTAGCATAAGTCTGGTCTGGGCCTCGATGGCGGGAACGGCACCAAAAGCGATCATGCTGATGGGGAAGAGGAGCCACTGCGTTATCATACCAACGTACTTGAGCCAGTGATACTTACGAGGTCGGGGTGGGAGCATAATGGAGGAAAGGATGGCACTAAAGACGAGGCCCACCATAGCCACGGTCATGAGCCATTGCAGGGCCACTGGCGCGCTGTGGGCAAGTAGTGTGGTTTTGGTCTGAGTGTCTGCCAGCATGAGTGGCAGACGGCCCAGTACGAAGATGATAATAGGAGCCGTGGCCCAGGAGTACATACCCTCCAGTTGGTTCCAGACGTAGCGGAACTTAGTGTTAAAGGGGATGCGGTTGGAGCGCCAAAAGTGGTAGGCCATATAGGCGAAGTTCTCCACACCGTAGGCCCAGCGCCGCTGCTGTTTGTACTGGTTCACCAAACTACGCCAGAACGAGCCGGAGTATACGGTGTCCATAGAAACCGGCAGGTAGAGTGGCGTAACCCGGTAGTGTCCGTCGTAATGCACAAAGCATTGTAAAAATATTCGTGAATCCTCGGTGACAATGTCATTCTGCCAAAAACCAACGTCCACCAACGCCCGGAACGGCATGGAATGAGAGGAAAAGGTGAAGAGGCGCTCCGGACGAGCGAGGTCGGTGAAGAGCCAGAAGGTGGTAGAGTTGGCTATCACACGCATAAGGGAGGGCGAATCCCAAATGTTGTTGTTGTACACTGCTACCGGCTGGAAGCTTGTGTGTAAGGGATCGGGGTGGGTGAGGTAGGAGTAGGTAAGGTGGGCGAAGTAATCGGGGTGGGGACACGAATCTACATCAAAGCTGGATACGATGATGTCCTCGTAGGTGAGTCCCAGACGGTCGATGTACTCCTGGGCTCGGTGTCCGGCCCAGTTAATATTGGCGCCCTTGCCCGCCAGTTCGCCCACTATGTTGGCGGGGTGGATAGTTACCAAGAAATGTCCAAAGCTACTGCCGAATTCCGCTTGCAGAGTGCGAGCATGCTGTTCAAAATTGGCGCGGTCGCGCTCTTCCCCTGCCAGCACCACCATAAAGCGTTCTGTGGGATAATTCACCGCGGCCAAGGACTGTAACGAGCTCCGCAACACTTCAAGCGGTTCCCGGTAGGTGGGCAGGAAAATAATATGGTAGATATCTTTAAACCTTGGCAACGCCTCAACCTTCGGCAACCAGGACTGGCGCAGCGTCCAACGGAATCGTTGCCAGCCAATAATAAGATACACCAAGAGGTAGGATACACGCAGTAACCAGTACAGATCGAACAGTATGATGACATAAATAGCCCACAGTGGTTGTAGGAACGACAACACCACCGAGCCGACGAGCGTACCCCAGACGAGTAGGCCGGGGATAATCTCGAATACACGGTAGACTGTTTTTTGCGGCAGCCGATTCAACAACCAACGTATCATAACTACTCGCGGTTCGCCGTTGGTGAAATAGGTGCTAGGCTACGCGTCTGAGGAAGGAATACTAAGAGTGCCACTGCTAGAAAGACCAAGAACCCCCAAGCGCAGGCTGGTACACGCGCCAAGGAGAAGGTCTCCCAGAACACGGGACCTAGTTGAATGGCCGGCAAGCATAGCTCGCGCCAGACCACCCAGCCTGAAAACCCCACGCCGATTACAGCTGTAAGCCTAAGCCAGAGCAACCAGGCTGCTTGGTGGTAGAGCATGAAGGCGCTTAATAATGTAAGGATACTAAAAAGCCCTAAGCCATACGGACAGGGTGACAACCCTAAAATAGAAAGGCCTACACAAGAGAACAGGCCGGGTTCCGTAGCTGGCGCGATAGCTTGCCGCAAGGTAACCGAGGCAGCGAACAAAGTTCCTAAGATTGAAAGGATAAGGACAGCTATAAGGTAGGCCCGTTTCATATTTTTAGAATTAATACACGATTTTAGGCTCTGTCCCCCACTTGGTCACCGCTTCAGCTAAAGCCGAAGCAGGGTGCGCCGCTACGTAGCCCTTTATCGTTTGGCCGGCCATAATAGCACGGCGGGCTTCCAAGGCGGCCTCCACCCCGCGTTCACCACCACCTGGGTGACCCAGTACACCTCCCCCGAATTGAACAAAAATATCAACCCCGAGTTTGGTGACCACGGTATCCATCACGCCCGGGTGGAGCCCGCCCGATGCTACCGACCACACTGGTCGTATGCCATACCACTTTTGTCCCAAAGTGTAGTAGTTAGCGTCGGCCTTGGTTTCATTCAGCCCTAGGGCTTGGAGGGCGTGGTGTTCTTCGCGGGTAATGTGGAATTGAGTGTAGGGGTCAAAACCATTCACCTCATCAGGGTTCATGGCCGCGTCGATGAGTTCGCTCTCGCCGTAGTCCTGCATCTTTGATTTGGGGCTGCCGATGTGGAGCGAGTCCACCCCGAGTAAGCGGTAGATCTTAGCCAGGACGAGCATGGAAACGCTAAAGCCCCACAGCGCACCCTGGCCGCGAATGCCAGGGCCCGATTCGCGTGTCATGAAGCCGTGCATGGCCCGGTGCGCGTGAATAAACAGCTGAGGATTCTTAAGCCTCATACTGTGCAGGGCGGCAAAGCCCGTGGTCACCACGTCCATCATCATAACGCGCCCACCTTCCTGTGCAATAAGGCTGGCTCGCTCCAGCATGACATCCAGACTAGAATGCGTGATGTTACAGAGGTAGAGTTTCTTCGTTTTGCCCGCTCGTTCCACTTCCCGTTGTACAGCCAGCACGGCGCGAGCCCTGTCCTCAAAACGGTTGAAGTTTAAACTGGTAAGGTTCTCGTCATCTTTAATAAAGTCATACGAGCCATCACCCGCGGTCCACAGTCGCCGTGCCAGCGCCGCCTGTTCTTCTGCCGAGCGCCCCACTTTCGGCTTTGGCACCGTGCCGAGGATGGGCTGCCGCTCCGAGTGCCCGAGGAGCTCACGTAAGCCTGGCACGCCGTAGCGAGGCCCGGGGAACGATTCCACGAATGATTTAGGGAACCGGATATCAAATACGCGTAACCCCTGAACCATTTTCATGCCAGCTACGTTGCCGGTAGGTCCGGCCAGAAAACCTGACATGTTTCCTGGTTCGAACAGCTCCACTGGATAGGCAATTTTGAACATATGGTTCTTAAGGTCCAGCTCAAAAACCAGGGCCTTATATTCATCCGCCCGGCCCATGCCTGAATCAGGACGTGTTTCCACGATCGTCCAGGTGCCGGTGGAAGATTCTGCCGCTACCGAAGCCGCCGCTTGCGGAAAGGCGTCCTCCCCTACCCCGTGAGCCAACTGGAGCTTGAATTGGACGACTACGTAGCGCTCGTCGGCTTGTGGTGGTTGCCAGCCGGGTGGTGCCAGATAATTAAGCTGCACAGCCATAGGTTACTCGTTTATGACGACAGAGGTAATGGTGATATTTTCCAGCGGGTGATCGTTCTTGTTGCTGGCGGCAGCTTCAATCTTAGCTACCACATCCATACCTTGGCTTACGTAGCCGAAGTTCGTGTGCTTGCCGTCGAGCCAGGGCGTGGCCTCGGCAGTCACAATGAAGAACTGGCTGCCGTTAGTGTTGGGGCCGGCGTTGGCCATAGCCAAGCTCCCGCGTACCAGTTTATGCTGGTTTATCTCATCGTCAAAGGTATACCCTGGTCCGCCTTGGCCGTCGTTGGACCAATCTTCATCCTTAGATAAGGGGTCGCCGGATTGTACCATAAAACCCTGAATGACGCGGTGAAAGGTAACGCCGTTGTAAAAACCGCTCTGGGCCAACTCCACGAAATTCGCCACCGTGCGGGGCGATTCCTGGTAAAAAGTGACTTCGATATCACCGTAGCTGGTTTGCAGGACAGCTGAGCGCGCAATTGGAGCGGTGGTATTCTGGGGCGTAACAGGTGCGAGGGGGGTCATGGTTTGCTTAGGGAGGGCTTGGAGAAAATCTTCCGTAGTGGGCTGTACGCTAGGTGGTTGCCAGAAGGTACAGGCGCTTAAGGTTACACCCACCAGCCCAATACTGGCTAAAAAGAGGCGCTTCATGGCTACTATTGTAGCACAGCCTCGCCTAGGCTTGCACTTAGAGCATGTCTTCTTTCTTCTCTTTGAGGAAATGGAACCAGTCCTCTATCAGCTTAAGTAGCGTCTTGAACGGAACCTCGAACAGGAAATCCAAGAGGAAGATCAAAAAGTTGTAGCGGTCGAACGTGGTGGAGAGCCATTTGCCCAACGCTACGATAGGGAAGGTAAAAAAGTCCAGTACGAACGAGGTGATAGTTTCGCGCCCCTGTGCCACCTTGAGTTGGCGCGCTTGTTGGCGCAAGCTAATGCCGAAGAAGCTCACCAGGCTAGCGAAGAAGATAAAGAGCGTGCCGGAAACAAGGTTGAAGTTTAAACGCCAGAGCAGGAATACCACTGCGCTGAACGAGGCGCCCACCGTGAGTATGTAGAGCAAGCCGTAGAACACCCGGGCCCAGAGCTTGGCGCGGCCGATAACCAGGACCTGCGGGGCGTAAAAATCAGCCGGACCGTCATATACAAATTCACGTATGCTTTCCACTACTCGTTCCTCATTTTGCGCGGTCGGGGATTTGATGAGTAGGGTAATAACTAGCATGAGGACTGGCGGGAAGATTAGGTTTATAGACAGAGGAAGGTAGGCTATGTTGCCGAGTATAAATTTTTCATACGGTAGCTCAAGAAGAATGGCAATCAGAATCTTGGTAATGAAAATGTAAGCCATAGCGTGGAAACCCTTACGGCGGATGCGGCGGCGGGTGGCAAGCCAGTAGGCCTGGTAACTAGTGCGCATCTGCTGTTCCAACCGTTGTGGATTATGGAGCAGATCACGCGCTGAGCCTTCGAACAATTTTAGGGCGTCTCGGAAAATAACCAAGGGTACGCAGAGACGGCGGATAATTGGCATGAGCCGCTTACTCGCCAATCCGCTATTTAGATCAGTGAACGTGTTGAGCAGGCTGCCTACGTGGGGCGCCAGATAAACTCCAGCCTGGGTGGACGGAAGCGTAAACCAGTCCGGGTAATAGTGCAGGAGTAGGTAGTAGTTCAGGATGTCACGGTCGGCCCGGTTGAGTACCCGTTCAATGGCCAGCACCAGATGTACGTTTTGTATGTCCGTGCCGCTACCAATGGCGGAGAGATCCAGCGCTGGCCTGATAAGATTAGCGGCGAAAGCAGTATAGGCGTTACGCTCGGCGGGAGATACTAGGCGGCTATCGCATTCCACAGCCGCTAATCCGAGGAGCTGTTCACGCCAGCGTGGGGTGTCACAACCACGACTCCGCACCTGATCAAAAAGCGCGTAGTACTTACCTAATACGTTGCCTAGTGCTTCTGCTAAAGATTCGGGTAAAGAATCGTTCGGCAGGTAACGCGACAGGATGAGTTCGCGTATCAAGGCTTGGGCAGCTTGAGGCGGGCTTTGACTGAACTGTGGAAGTAGGAACTTACGTTTTAAGAACCGCCTAACCGCGTTCTTGCGCAGCAGGTGTTCTTCTTTATAGTCAACGATGTTCCTAAGTTTTTCGTAGGCAAAGGCCGGCAAGCTGGTAAGCTCTGAAACATGAATAGGGTGCTCGGCTGTCTTGGCCTGTTCCCTAGCCGCCTCCTCCAGCCGGGCGATAAGTTCAAGGCTAGCGTTCGTAGGATGTGCCTGTGGCATAGGCGGTTTTATTCAGGACTATACAAAAAGCCGAACCGGTCGGCAATATCTAAAACAGCGTAACATACGGCTAGGATACTAGCACAAAACCCAAATTTGACAAGCTCCGCTTTAGGGTGCGGCGTTCGCCAGGTGAAGCTGGCCGCGATGAAAGTGGTCGAAGACTAGATTGAATTTAGCCACGTAGGCTGTTGTTTCGCTCCGTAAACTGGAGGTTGTGTTGCCGTGGTACTTCGCCCAACCTTCTCCCCAGGCGGCTATGGCGCGGCGTACACGGGCTGGCCCGCCGTTGTACATGGCGGCCAGGTACGAACCAAGTTGCTTAGGGTTGCTCTGGTACTGTTGGCGAAGCTCTTTTGGTAACAAGCTCAGGTTGTAGTCCAGGAGTGCCACCGAGGCTTTTATGGCATTAAAGGGATCGGTCATACCCTGTACGAAGTCAGTGTGCAGGGTAAGCTCGGGGCGGAGTTTACGCAGGCTGTGGTAGGTTGAGGGGATGAACTGCATCAAGCCCCGTGCAGAAGCAGAAGACTTCGCATACGCGTACGAGGCGTGTTCATTTCCTGCCAGTGTAACGTAAAATCTTTTCAGGTAATCACTTGGATCGTTCTGCAGCAACACTGCCGCGTTCACGTGCTCAATGGCTAAAATAGTTTTAACAATGGAGGGGTCGATTGTTTCGGCTAGCGGACGGTTTGGTTCGGTGTACGAACGTACCCCCAATTGCTTAAGTTCGTCGTATACAGCGGTTATTTTATTGTTGAGATACTCCTCCCCCGCCGCCACTAACGCAGGTTCGTTCAGCTGCTCCGAGTACGGCACATACACAACGTTGTCCAACCTAAAACGCGGACGTGTAGTGGTCCCGATGTCGGCGAATACCGGGTGTATAAGACCAAGCACATACAGATCAGGGCGATTAGTAACCTCGATTTCACTGTTCACCCCGTTGTTGGTTTTAAGCCTAAAGCGATACGGCGAACTAGTAAGGGGCGTGAGCGTACTGCGGTTCTTTAACACACGCACCATGTCGAATTCATTACCTTGAGGATTCCATAGTGCGACAATAATCTCCAACGATACCTCGCGTGAGGTTACCACGCGTGGGTGATAGGTGGAATCCAGGGCTTGGCGATCGACTTGTTCTTGAAGTTTACTCCTGGTAATGTGGATAGCTTCGAGCAGCTTGGTACCAAACTCGGAAACAGTGGGCTCGTTAGTCTGATTCTTGCCCCACAACAAAAAAGCAGCCGGTGGCGTGATACTCTCAGGTATTACCGCCTCCGCCCGAGTAGGCGCGGGGGCCAGTAAATTCATGAAAATGATCGTGACGCTAACAGCTCCAAGAACTATATGACGCATTAGGATTAGTATAGCAGAACTATGCAGTTGGCGCCAATTATCATGAAGTGGTAATTTCGAAAGATTCGCCCAGCTTAGGCACTGTAACAGACCAGGTAGGATGCGCCGCTGCTAAGCGTTGCTGAAGTGCTTCGGCTTGCGAAGGTTCACCGTGCACCAAGAATACCTGCTTAAGCCCGTTAATGTGCTCGGCGTAATCTTGTAAAGCTGGAGCATCGGCGTGGGCGCTAAATTCGTTCAAAACTTCCACCCCGGCTTTCACTTGAAAGTAACTACCAAAAATGCGTATCCTCTTTTCCCCTTCCACCAGCCTTCGTCCCAGGGTATGCTGGGCTTGGAATCCAGTGATGAGTATGAGGTTGCGTTCGTCCTCTACGCCATTAATGAGGTGGTGCAGAATACGGCCCGCTTCGCACATGCCCGAGGCGGAGAGTACCATGAATGGCCCAGGTTTGGAGTTCAAGGCTTTAGATTCGTCCCGGCTTACGGTGTAGGTAAGGTTGCGAAAAGCCAGGGGTAGGTCGCCCCGTTTCCCGAAATCCTCCCATGCCTCCTCATCGTACGTTTCCGGATGTCGCGTAAAGACCTCGGTGAGGTTGGTGGCCAGCGGACTGTCCACATAAATAGGCAAACGCGGAATACGCCCCTGGTCAGTGAGCTGGTGCAGTACGTAGATCAGCTCTTGGGTGCGGCCTAGGGCAAAAGTGGGTACGATAATCTTGCCGCCGCGCGCCTGCACCACCTTTACTAGTTCTACTAATCGCTCTACCGCTTGTAGTATGGGCTGGTGTATGCGGTTACCATAAGTTGATTCCATAAGCAGTACTTCGGCTTCGTCTTTTATGTATTCGGGATCTGGTAAGAGCGGTGTGCCGGTACGGCCCAGGTCGCCAGTAAAGGCCACACGCGAGGTCCGGCCCTGCTCCTCGGTTTCCATGACAATTACAGATGAGCCGAGGATGTGCCCAGCATTGTAAAGCTTAATCCTTGCATTGGGGGCAATAGGGAACCACTCTCCACTCATACGCACGTAAGGAACTTCAATAAAACGAGCAACCACTTGTTCCACATCAGCCTGGGTGAATAGCGGTTGCGCCAACTCGGAGCCTTCCAGGCGGTGACGGTTCATGTATTCGGCATCCATTTGCTGAATATGCGCGGAATCTTTCAAAATCCAGGCGGTGACATCGCGCGTGGCCGCGGTGCTGAAGATACGCCCCTCATACCCCTGGCGTAGCAACAGTGGCAAGGTACCACAGTGGTCTAGGTGTCCGTGCGAAAGCACTACCGCCGTAAGCTCGTGAGCTTTGAACGGCAGCGTACTATTGCGTTCACGGGTTTCCTGCCGGTGGCCTTGGAAAGTTCCACAGTCGAGCAAGATTTTACTCTCCCCTACTTCAATGAGATGTTTGGAGCCTGTAACACCGTGTGCTCCGCCAAAAAAAGTAATACGCATAGCAAGTGTTTAATCTAACCAAGAGGTATGCTGTCAGATACAGCTTCTTGCTCAGGGAAATCTCGTCGCAATCGTTCGATATCTTCCGTCTCCATTTGCCAGCCTATGGCGCCAAGGTTGTCCTTCAGGTGTTCCGCTTGCCTCATTTTTGAGATAGTGACCACGTTCGGCTGGCTAATGAGCCAGTTAAGCGTTACCTGGGCTGGCGTGCGTTGGTAATGCTCACACATTTCATCAAGTATGGGAATGCCACGTTTCCCGAAAACACCTTTCTGTACTGGGCGCCAAGCCACCAGGAGCACATCCTCTGTCTGGCAATACTTTAGTAATCCATCAAGTTCGGGCTGGCGGAACTTGAGACTGTAGTGTACTTGGTCGCAGACTATGGGGTGATTTGAAAGTGCTTGTGCTTCCTTAAGGTGTTGTTGGTTAAAATTGGATACGCCAATAGAGCGCACCAAACCTTGGTCCACGAGACGGTTGAGGCCTTTTATGGTTTCTTTTAAGGGTATATTCGGGTTATAGCGGTGGGCTAGGTAGAGGTCGAGGTAATCAGTGCCAAGACGCCGCAGGCTCGCCTCGCAGGCGCGTTGAATGTCGTCATAAGCAAGGTGCTCGGCATGCACCTTGGATACCAGCAAGAGTTGCGAGCGGTCGTAATCTTTAATAGCTTCAGCCACGATCTCCTCGGTGTGTCCGTTAGCGTACACTTCAGCGGTATCAATGTGAGTTATGCCAATATCAATCGCCGCGCGAATAGCCTGAATGTCTGCCGCATCATCGTTCGCGGTGTCGCGCTCGGTCCTGCCACCCATTTGCCAGGTGCCTAAACCAAACACCGGCAAGGCAAAACCATTGCGCAGGTGTTTTACTGGAATACTGACTGGCGGTTGAGCCATACTTAGCCAGTATACCAGGTTTTATGGAGTGGATATGACAAAGCACCCGCAGGCTCGCTAGCAAGCCACCTAGTCTACCAAGGCCAGGGCGCTAAACTTACTATCCTCAGCCTATGGCCCTATCCTAATGCCACTGTCATTGGTAATCTCAGCCTCTATTCCTACCTCCACCTCGTCATCCTCATCTCCGCTCCACCGAGAATTTGGCCCTTCTGTAGTTCCCAGGCTGGCGCTAGCTCCAACACTGAAGCTCGCCCCACTCCTTGTTCCTTGGGAGTTTGGCGTACCTGAATTGTCACCTTCCCCAGAACTATCAGGAGATCCGTCCGTACCGCTGTTTTCCGAACCTTCCTGCCTATCTTCCAGTTGGTTCTCTTGCCGGATGAATGGACGTACCCTTACTCTTACTTTTGTGCGGCCTTCTTCTTCCTCGTGCTCAACCTCAAACCGGCTATTGGGTCGCTGAGTGGCGCGGTCGGTCAAGCGTTTAATAACGTTGGAAATCGAGGTGGCCGCCGCTGCTTGCCCTTCGTTTTCAAATTTAATCTGAACCTCACTCAGGGCGTTAAGCGTTGTTTCTAAATCTAGCCCGGCCTCACTGGCAGCCCGCTGTTCACGCTCCTCAGCTCTTGTCTTGGCCTCGCCGGAAGTTTTGGTTTCAGCCTGAACCTCAAGCTGCGATAGCTCTTCTAAGCGTACCTCGGCGTGTTTGGCGCGTACCCGAGCATGAACTTGGGGGTTGCTAGCTAACTTAAGCTCAATCTTTTCTTCCAGTCGTTTAACCGGGTACAAAATGTCGCCTGGCAGCGCGCTCGATGAAGCTAGCACTGTCCCGGTGCTCATACCCAGAGCGATCAATATAGTGAGCACTAGCGGGAACACCTTCAGCTTTTTATCGAACAGACTAAAACCTCGCCCAGCCGTACTTGGCGCGCCTGAAGTACTTCCTAGCCGAGAGAACAGCTGCTCCTTAAGCGCCTGCTGACGCAGGGGATTAAGTTCAGGCGGGTTGTCTTTGAGCAGCCGCAGGGCCCCTACTTCGCGATTGTATTTTTTTATATCAAACCACATAATCTTATGTCATTAAACCTCGCAGTTTCTTTAGTGCCCGATACTGTAATATCCGTACCGCGAGTTCCGTGCGCCTCATAATCTGGGCTACCTCCGGCACAGACAGCTCCTGAACAAAGCGTAGTTCCACTACCTGGCGGTAATCAAGCTTGAGCTTCGGGAGCACTGTTTGCACATGTTCCAGGCCAATTTTCTCATCCAGCCGCTCTTCAATGTGGGCATGGTAGGCTAGCTCGTAGTGCTCTTGAATGTCTTCCATAGTAGGGGTGCGATATACCTTGCGGTAGTGGTCGTTCACCAGGTTGCGGGCTATCCGGTACAGCCAGGCCGAAAAGTTAAGGTTATCTAGCTTAAGCTTGGGTAGAGCTTGCCAGGCCTTAAGAAAGGTATCTTGCAACACGTCCTCGGCTTGGGCTTCGTCCGGCACCTTAAACCTGATAAAGCGGTAAATCCGGGCAGCATATTCGTCGTAGAGCTTGCCAAAGGCCGCTTGGTCCTTTTTTTGGGCGCTCTTAACGAGCGCCAGAACTTCAACAGAATCCATAGTTTGTAACGCTATCTGGCCGAGACTGTTTCACTTTTTAGCTGTTCGGTAAAAAACTCGGCCGTGCGCTCCATGAAAAGCGGCCAGGCTGCGGCAAATTCATGCGGTTCACCGTCATATTCATACAAGGTAACAGTTTTGCCCAGGGTTTGTAGCCTATCACGAATTCTATAGGACCAGGCTGGCTCCACAGATTCGTCCGCCGT
>JAUYKG010000038.1 GCA_030700105.1 Candidatus Veblenbacteria bacterium | reverse complement strand
AAGCCTGCTGGCGGAAATTGATTCCACGCACTCCTCCGGCAACTCGCCCAGAAAACGCGAAGGCAGGCCCGGGTACATACCGCCGAACAAACGACGGTTTAGCGCATACAAACAGTACACCCGCTCGCGGGCACGGGTGAGCCCTACGTAAGCCAGACGGCGCTCCTCTTCTAGCTCGCGGGGATCGTTGAACGAGGAAGCGTGGGGAAACAAGCCCTCTTCCATTCCCACTAGAAACACCGTGGTGAATTCCAAACCCTTGGCAGCATGGAACGTCATAAGCGTGAGGCCCTGCTTATTTTTATTAAAACTATCCTGGTCCTGCCACAGGCTTATCTCGGTTAAGAATGCCTCCAATGCCCCGCGGCCCTTACCAGGGCTGCGCGCCTCGGCCACGGTTTTTAATTCCTGCACATTCTGGTAGCGCGCTTCGCCCTCGGCCGTACTATCCAGCAGTTCTTGTTTTAGACCGGATTCCGTGAGTACGGCCTCCATAAGCTCGGCCACGCTCTCGTGCGCGGCCACCTGGCCAAGTTTAGCCACGAGCTCGCTAAACTGCTTAAGCGCGCGGCCACGATTACCAGATACGCCAGCGGTAACAGCGGCCTCCGGCAAAGAAACTTGCCGCTCACGGGCCGCTTGCACCACCTGTTCTACACTGGCAAGGCCCAGGCCGCGGGTCGGCGCCAATATGGCACGCCGGAAACTTGCGGCATCGAACGGATTCACCAGTAATCGTAAGTACGCCAACATATCCTTTACCTCGCGCCGCTCATAAAAACGCGTGCCACCAATAAGCTGATATGGTAACCCAGCCCTAAGGCACGCCTCTTCCAAAGCACGACTCTGAGCATTGGTGCGATACAACACGGCAAAATCCTTTAACTCTTCACCGGTACCGTGGTAACGCGCCAAAGGTGCTATGCCTGGCAAAAACTCACTCTCTTCCCCATCCGCCACAAAAGTAAGTTCAGCTTCTCTCTGCACCCCCTCATCCATACCCAAACCCGAGGCCTGGCGGCCGTTCTTTCCCCCAGCCAACCGCACCACCTCCCTCACCACGTAACGCGCCTCGGCCTCTTCGTTCTCCACATTCACTACGAGAATACGCTCGCCGAGCTGGTTCTCGGTCCAGAGCGTTTTATCCGCTTTCATTTGCGCACGGGCCATTATGGCGTTCCCGGCACTAATGATGACCTTGGTGGAGCGATAGTTCTGTTCCAGCTTGATAACCGTAGCATTCGGGTAATCCTGCTCGAACCGCAGAATGTTGCCAAAGTCCGCGCCGCGCCAGGAGTAAATGGATTGCCAGTCGTCCCCCACCACGCACAAGTTGCCGGAGCCTTGGGCCAAGAGCTTGGTCCACACATACTGGGCGCGGTTAACGTCCTGGTACTCATCTACCAATAAGTAACGAAAACGGTCCTGGTACGCCTTGAGTAGTTCCGGCTGAGCCTGCCACACCTGCACCATACGCATAAGCAGGTCGTCAAAATCAAAAGCGTGATCGCGCATAAGCAGCTGCTGGTAGCGCGGGTAGAGCTCGGCCACCAGACCGACGAATGGTGCCTCGTCTGCCCAGTCTGCATAATCCTCGGGCGTAACAAGCTCGGCCTTGGCTCGGGAAATAGCCGCCAGCACAGCACGAGGGCTCACTACCGTAAGCCCAATGCCCTGCTCTTTCATAACCTCTTTCACCAACCCGAGCTGGTCGTCTGCATCGTAAATGGAAAAATGCGGCGGGTACCCTAGGTACCCAGACTCACGCCGGAGGAAACTGCAGCTCACGGCGTGGAACGTGCCTACGGTCGGCTGGGTTTTGAGCTTGCCTCCTACGAGCTCGCGCACGCGCAGGCGCATTTCCCGGGCAGCTTGGTTAGTGAACGTAACAGCCAGCACCTGCTCTGGGGGAACCCCCTCCTGGGCGATGAGGTAGGCCAAGCGATGTACTAGAGTTTTAGTCTTACCACTACCAGCACCTGCCAGTACCAATACCGGCCCACCCGTGGTGGTAACCGCCTGGCGTTGGGGTTCGTTCAATCCGGTTAGTATGTCGGTAGCAGCTAGCATAGGAGAAGTGAAGATTGGACTGATAGAATACCTTACCCATTGACAGAAATAGAGCTATCTGGTATGTTACTTAAGTCTCTTATAGCTCTGGGATACCCCAAGCTCAGGTTACCTTATTGTGATGGAAATGGAACGCTATATACAAATAGCACAGATTGTCGTATCGGCACTCTTAGTGCTCTTCATTCTGCTACAACAGCGCGGGGCTGGATTGGGCGGTATTTTTGGCGGTGAGGGCAACGTGTACCGTACTAAGCGTGGCTTGGAAAAAGGCCTATTTGTGGGCACTATTGTGCTCAGTGTGATTTTCTTTGGTTTGGCTATCTGGAGTATCTTCATTTTCTAAAACGGTTCACCACCGGCGTAACGAAACGGCTCGGGGCGTTACTGGGACAGACGGTTCAAACTCTGTCCTCGTTCTGGCAAGGCTACGAGAACGATTACAACCAACACGCCGAGTACAGGCTCAAACCGGCTTTCGGCAACTGGCTACCTTCTCTCCGCCAATTTAGCCTGCTGCCGAGGGTGCTTGGGCACTCGGAGCGAAGGGTGGCCCTCTGGCTGGCAGTACTACTGGCGCTGAGCGGCCTCACGCTCGGCTGGCGGTACTACGAACGACAAACCTGGCTCATGCCGCAAGCCGGCGGTGAATACAGCGAAGGTGTAGTGGGAAATCCGCGAACCGCCAACCCATTACTGGCCACCACAGATGCCGACCTAGACCTTGCCTACCTGACTCACCGAGGACTCTTTCGCACCGATGAGCAGGGTAACCTGGTAACGGACCTGGCCCAAAACTGGAGCTTAAGCGATGATAGAAAAACGTACCTTATCACCCTACAAACTGGCTTGCGATGGTCCGACGGACAACCACTCACAGCTACCGATGTCGTTTTTACCTTCCAGAGCACTACGCAACCTGGCTTGGCCAGCCCGCTGGCTGCCAGCTTTCGGGATGTCGCCGTAGTAGCAGCCGAGGACGGACTCACGGCAAGCTTTACGCTCAAGGAACCATACGTACCGTTCCTGAGCGCGCTCACAGTTGGCCTCATCCCTCAACACGTCTGGCAGAATGTACCGCTCGACCGCTGGTCGGAGGCTGAGGCGAACCTAAAACCTATAGGCAGCGGCCCTTGGCAATTTAGCTCGCTCACACACGACGGCCAAGGTAACGTACGCAGTTACGTCCTGGAAACAAATCCTAACTGGATTGGGCAGATGCCATATTTTAAACAGTTCACGCTCCGCTTCTACCCGGATACCACAAGCGCACTGGAAGCGCTGCGGCAGAGCACTATTGAAGGCCTGGGGGAACTCACCCGACGAGACAAGGCCAGCTTGAACCCGCGACGATTCGTAGTGTACGATGTCACCCTGCCTCAGTACACGGCCGTTTTCTACAACCAGAACGCCAGCCCCGTACTAAAGAACACCCTTATCCGCCAAGGCTTAAGCTACGCCATTAACCGGCCCGCCCTAATACAGGCGGCACTCTCTGGACAAGCCCAGCCAGCTACCGGCCCCTTCACTTTTGGTGAGGTAAAAGATCGTACCGCCCCCCAAGCCATTACCTACGACCCCACCAAAACCGTACAGCTATTCGAACAAGCTGGTTTTAGTCGCTCCGGCCAGAACGTACCCTTTAATAAAGACGGGATTCCGCTTGAGATTACACTCACTACTGTTGATTACGAAGAACAGCTAAGGGTGGCAGAAGAGGTCAAGCGCCAGTGGGAAGCAGTGGGGGTGGTGGTTAGCCTAGAACTAGTGGCGGCCTCCGACTTACAAGCCAATACCATCACGCCGCGTAACTACCAAGCCTTGCTTATGAGCGAGGTGGTGGGCCTGGACCCCGACCCCTACCCCTTCTGGCACTCTTCGCAGGCCACAGCTCCGGGGCTCAATCTGGCCCAATTCAAGAACCACGAAGCCGACCAGCTCTTGGTGGGGGCACGACAAAATGCTGACCCTAACAGCCGCCTTGATGCCTACGTTCGTTTTCAGAACATCCTGCAGGAAGAAAGCCCGGCTACCTTCCTCTATTCCTCAAGCTACAGCTATGCTCAGAGCTACGCCACGAAAGGTTTTAGCCGTACAGTGCTCGGGCAACCGGCGGAACGGCTCTGGGACGCGGGAAACTGGTACGAACGCACGAGTCGCAATCGGTCGCCGGAGTAAAAAATAAAAACCAATACCAACATCCTTCTCAAATGATGGGCAAGTGGCGGAACTGGTATACGCGCACGGTTCAGAGCCGTGTGGCCGCAAGGTCGTGAGGGTTCAAATCCCTCCTTGCCCACCACTTGAGAAGGAGCCCATTCACCCAAGTGAGGTTGCTACTATTTCGATAGGTGTCCAAAACCTTGGGTTCTTACCAGACATCAATGTATTCTCTATAACCAATTTTAATTCTTAGTACAACAACGGAAAACGACATTCACTGTTCTCTTCCGATAAACCTAACCTATGACCGCAGAACAATTCCATAAATACCAACACCGAGGCCGGCAGATACCTAACCGGCCTGGCGTTAATTCACCGCGCCCTGCCCCCACAGCTGTGCCGCACTCGGCCCCTGGACACCCCGAAAGAACCAGCGGCGAGCCCAAGCTTCGTATTATCCCGCTCGGAGGCCAGGAAGAAGTGGGGCGCAACATGACTGTATTCGAATACGGCAACGACATTGTCGTTCTCGATATGGGCCTTCAATTCCCCGAGGAGGACATGCCGGGGGTAGACTACATTATTCCCGACGCCCGCTACCTCCAAGGCAAGGAGCGTAACATCCGTGGGGTGGTGCTGTCGCACGGCCACCTGGACCACATTGGTGCCCTACCGCACCTCATGCCGCGCCTGGGCTGGCCCACCGTGTACGCCAGCAAGATGACCTTGGCCCTGGTACGCCGGAGGTTGGATGAATCAAACCTTACGCACTACCTAAAATCCTACGAGATAAAATCGGCCAGCGAAACTCTTACCTTGGGCAAGATTAAGGTTGGATTCTTTGACGTAACCCACTCCATCATGGATGCCATGGGCGTTATCATCCAAACGCCGATGGTTAACGTTATCCACCCCGGCGACTGGCGCTACGACCTTAACCCGGTTACGGGAAAACCAACGGACTTTTCCCACCTCGCGCGCTGGAACACGCGCACCACGCCCTCCGTACTCATGATGGAGTCCTTGGGCTCTACCAAAGAAGGCACGCAAATCTCCGAGATCGAGGTTTTCCGTAACGTTAAGGCGCTCATTGAACGCGCACCGGGACGCGTTATCATCGCCACCTTCTCCTCCATGGTAGAACGGGTGGGCTGGCTCATTAATATTTCCGAACAGCTCGGGAAAAAAGTGGCGCTCGACGGTTACTCCATGAAAATGAATGTGGAGATCGCCAAAAAAGTCGGCTACCTTAAGTTCAAACCACAAACGGTTATCGATGTGAGAAAGATCCACGACTACCCCGATAACAAAGTGGTGGTGGTTTGTACTGGAGCGCAGGGCGAGGACCGCGCTGTCTTAATGCGTATAGCCAACGGCGAGCACCGTTCCATTAAACTCAAGAAGGCTGACACTATCGTGTTCTCCTCCTCGGTAATTCCTGGCAACGAACGCACCATTCAACGCCTAAAGGACAATCTCTACCGTCAGTGCGATCACGTAATACACAAAGAGCTCATGGATGTGCATGGCGGCGGCCATGCCCTGATTGAGGATATTAAGCTCCTCATCCGCCAGGTACGCCCCCACTACCTCCTACCGGTGTATGCTAACCACTACCTGCTCAAGGAAGCGGGTAAGGTGGCGGCCTCTATCGGCTTCCCGCCGCAGAACATCTTCTACCTGGACAACGGCAGCGTAGCCGAGCTCACGCGCGAGGGGCTCCGAGTGGCGGCCCAAAAAATACCCATTGAGTACATATTCGTGGACGGCTTGGGTGTGGGCGACGTCTCGCACGTCGTGCTTAGGGATCGGCAGATGCTGGCAGCCGACGGTATGGTGGTGATAGTGGCTACCATAGACGGCAATACCGGTAAGCTGGTGGGTAGCCCCGACATCATTTCCCGCGGCTTCGTGTACATGAAGGATTCCAAAAAACTTATAGACGATACCCGCGCCAAGATTAAGGATATATTCAAAGGACACGAGGGCAAACAGCGAGCCGACGAAATGTTCGTAAAGGATAAAATCCGCAACGAAATAGGTAAGTTCCTCTTCCAAAAAACCGAACGCCGGCCTATGATACTGCCGGTGGTAATAGAAGTATAGCGTAAGAAGTTTGAGTAAGAGTTATTAAACCCAGCAACACTCTGCTCTTGCCAACTCTTACCCTTACTCTTTACTCTTACTGACATATGTTCCCCAAAGGCAAAGTTATTCTCTCAGGCATGCAACCCTCAGGTGCTCTGCACCTGGGGAACTGGTTGGGAGCCCTCAAAAACTGGGTAAACTTACAACAGGACAACCACTGTTTTTTTACCATTGTGGACCTGCATGCTATCACCATACCGTACGAGCCTAAGGAACTCCCGCAGCGCGTGCTGGAACTGGCGGCAGACTTTCTAGCCGCGGGTATAGACCCGGAAAAGAGCGTACTCTTTGTGCAGTCTCACGTACCGGAACACGTAGAGCTGGCTTGGCTGTTCAACACTATTACACCTCTGGGGGAACTTGAGCGTATGACGCAGTTTAAGGACAAGGCGAGCGAGCACCGCGAAGCTCAAAATGCCGGACTTCTAAACTACCCCATACTCATGGCTGCCGACATCCTCCTCTATCACCCCGACCTCGTACCGGTTGGTGAAGACCAAACCCAGCATGTTGAGTTCACGCGTACCTTGGCGCGCAAATTCAACAGCACTTTTGGTGAGTATTTTACCGAACCCAAGGTGTACGAAGCTCAGGTGCCGCGCGTTATGTCCTTGCTCGAACCTGCCAAAAAAATGTCCAAGTCCTACGGCCCCAACCACTGCATCTTTCTCTCTGACGAACCAGAAACCATACGCAAAAAAATCGCCAAGGCGGTTACGGACGATGGCGGCACGGCCGATGGTAGGATTTCCGGTGGGCGCAATCTGCTCCAACTCTTTAAGGTACTCTCAGACGACAAGGCCTTAAAGCAACAACTGGACGACCAGTACCGGGTAGGCGAACTTAAGTACAGTGAATTCAAGCCACTCCTGGCCGAAGCTATCATTAAAACCCTGGAGCCAATTCGAAAAAAGCGCCAAGAGCTCTTAAGCAAACCAAAACAAGTGGAAAAGACTTTGCTCTCGGGCCGCGATTCCGCCCGAGTTATCGCCGCAAAAACCCTCTCCGACGTAAAGGAACGAATGGGATTAGCTTAGGTTTCCCGCCAAAGTAGTACAAAAACCGCCCCTTAAGGGGCGGTTTTTAAGTATCATCTACCTTTACCAAAAAATTACTTCACCCACTCTTTGAGGCTCTTGGGCCAGCCACGGATAAGGAGCAGCACGAGCGGCGCACCCCAATTGGCCCAGCGCTCCACAAAATCCCATATAGGCTCCCCCACCAGAGGCCGCAGAAGCGCGGTCCAGAAGCCCCACACGGCCATGTACAAAAGAACCAAGCGCACGGGCCGCACCAACACGATAACCGCCACTAGAATATCCACAATCCCCACTACGGTCAGCAGAAAAGCGGCGGTTTCGGTACTCACCCCCAAGAGCTGTTCTATCCACCCCACCCATTGGGCCTTGCCCTGCACGGCAAAAATACCATGGCCCAGGAACTCACCAAATACGGCAATACGTAAAATCCACTCCAGCGCCTTAAGGTTCACCGCTCGTGTAGCGGTAAGAACGGTTGGAGTTATAACTTCTGGCATTTCACTCATAAGAGTGCTTGGTTAATTACTGTGCCGAAACCACATTCTGGGGCTTACCAACCAGGTAAGCTTGAATATTTGCTACAGTAGTGTCCAAAATGCGCACAATCGCTTCCTTGGAATTAAAAGCATTGTGCGGGGTAATAATAACATCATCGCGCGAGAGGAGCACGTGGTCCGCGATAAGCGTTTTAAGGTCGCACGATTTGTGAAACTCGGGGGAAAGCACCTCCCCCTCCTCGCGAATATTACACTCCTCTTCCAGCACATCTAGCCCGGCGCCGGAGAGCGTACCGTTTTCCAATGCCTTCACCAACGCCTGTGTGTCCACCAAACCGCCACGGGCCGTATTCACCAGCACAGCGCCTTTTTTAATAAGCTTCATATTCTCGGCATTAAGCAAATGGTGTGTGGCTGGCATGTACGGAGCATGCAGCGTAATAACATCCGCCTCTTTTAAGAGGGTATCAAGCGATACGTAGGTAAACCCAAGCTCTTGAGCCAACGCTGGGTTGGGTTTGGCGTCGAACACCAGCACGTTCATCTCAAAAGCCTTGGCAATCCTTACCACATGCTGCCCAATGTGTCCGCACCCTATCACGCCAAGCGTTTTTTCTTTCAGATCGAATCCGCGCAAACTCTCGTCTATTTGGAAATTGCCGCGCTCGGTGCGCTCATAAGACTGTAAAATCTTCCTGGACAATGCCAGGATGAGCGCCCAAGTATGCTCTGCCACGGTGTTCTCGCCGTAAAACGGCACGTTAGCCACTGCAACGCCCCGGGACTTGGCAGCCGCCACGTCGATGTGATCAAACCCGGTGGAACGTGTGGCAATAAACTTAAGCTTGGGCAGGCGCTCAAGCTCATCCGTTTTCAAGTACGTATAAATAAAAGGTGATACCACCTCGGCTTCGGCCAGTGCCAGCCAATCTGCAGCCGTGGGCGGATGCGACAATAGCCTGAGCTCATGACCAGGTAGTTTGTCTTTAAGGTAAGGCTCTTCCCAACCTTCCAATTCGGTAAAAACAATGGTAGCCATAAGCGCTAATCAAGGGAAACTCGCTCCAAAGTAATTGTACGCTTCAGCCAGGAGCGCGCAATCGTTTCCGTGTGCGGCGTAAGGTCGGTAACGTACAACCGGCTTTCGCCCTTCGACAAAGTGCTCGCCGTCTCTGGGTTCTGGGTAAGCCATTTTTCCAGGGCAATAGCCGTGGCTTCGGCCGGGTCCACCACCCTCACGCGCCTGCTGATGCGGGAAGCAATTAGTGGCTTTAGTAACGGGTAGTGCGTACACGCCAATACGAGCGTA
The DNA here is from genome assembly GCA_030700105.1 of Candidatus Veblenbacteria bacterium. Lineage (GTDB taxonomy): Bacteria > Patescibacteriota > Patescibacteriia > Veblenbacterales > UBA10138 > JAUYKG01. The sequence goes on along the minus strand of JAUYKG010000038.1, from coordinate 3,523 downwards.
TCTACCTGCGCCTGCTTAAACGGCGTAAGGTAGTGCTTCACGATGCGCTTGGTCTCCGGCTTATCCAACCACCCTTCCTCCACCAGCGGCACCAAGAGTGGCGCGGCCTGCGCGGTTACCTGGTAGCGGCCGTGCACGGCGAGCAAACGCTGATAAATACCACTCGCTACCAAGGCGCGGGTACCCATTACGCCCACGCGATGGTGACTGCTCACCCGAGCCGCCACCTCCACTGCCGGCGTAATCACATTGAACACTGGCATACTGGGGTATGCCTGTTCAATTGCCTCCAAACCCACAGCCGATACGGTATTACACGCCACCACCAACACCCGCGCACCACGTTCTACCAAAAAACGAGCTGCCTGAAGGCCGTAACTTGCCACCACTTGGGGCGATTTATTTCCGTAAGGCGTACGCGCGGTATCCCCCAGGTATAACAACGAATACTCAGGTAGCCGTTTGGCTACCTCCTTTAAAACGGTTAAACCGCCAACTCCGGAATCGAACAATCCAATCATGATTTCTCCTTTTTGACAAACCCGTCAAACGCCTTAAGAACTTCAACCGGCACCAGATAAACCACGGTATTCGACTGGTCGGAAGACATGTCATTAATGGATTGCAGCGTCCGTAGGTGCAAGGCGCCAGGCGATTCTGCCAATATGCGGGCAGCCTTAGCCATGTTCTCAGCCGCCATAACCTCGCCTTCGGCCTGAATAATAACGGCGCGCCGCTCGCGTTCGGCTTCAGCCTGCTTGGCAATAGTACGCTTCATGTCCTCGGGTAAAAGAATGTCCTTCAGCTCCACATTCAGCACTTTAATTCCCCACGGGTCAGAGGCCACGTCAATAATCTGCTGTATGCGATTTGAGATCTGATCGCGGTTGGCTAGTAGTTCGTCCAAGCTCACCTCGCCGGTGGTGTTACGCATGGTGGTTTGCGCCAATTGCGAAACAGCATAGGCAAAGTTCTCCACCTCCAACTCCGCCTTAGCGGCGTCGCTCACTTTATAATAGATTACAGCATTAATCCGTACCGAAATATTGTCTTTGGTAATGGCTTCCTGGTCCGGCACGTCCACCGCCTTCACGCGAATATCCACCTTGAGCATGCGCTGAATCCCGAGCATGGCCAGTATCCAGGTAAGGCCGGGGTTCTTAGTGCCAGTGTAGCGGCCAAGCGTAAGCACCACACCCCGCTCGTACTGGTTAACCACGCGCAGCCCACCAATGATGATAAAGAAAATAATAACCAGCAGTATGTAGAGTAGCGTCATAGGCGTAGGACTTAAAAACAAATAGACGTATTAAGACAAAATAAGTTTAAGCAATTCCTGCTGCTTTTCCCGCAAAAGTTCCGGCGTGTTAGCCTCCACGGTTACCCGCAGCAACGGCTCGGTATTAGAGGGGCGCACATTGCCCCACCAGTTGGGATATTCAATGGTAACGCCATCAAGCTCATCTATCTTGGCGTCCGCAAAAGAGGACTTTACGCGGGCCAAGGCAGTAGCCTTATCATCCACTTCCAAATTTACCTCCGGCGCTTTGGCGTAGGGCGATAGCTCACGCACCAACTCGGACAGTGGTTTATTTTGGCGCGACAGTAGCTCCAGCACAGCCAGAGCGGCAATGAAGCCGGAATCTGAACTAAAACTGTCGCGGAAGGAATAATGGGCAGACAGCTCGCCACCTAGGATGGCCTTCTCCTGTATTACCGCTTGCCGGATATTCACGTAACCCACAGCTGTGCGCACTGGACGACCGCCCCATTGCTTAATAAACTCCGGTACGGCCCGCGAGCAAATGAGGTTGTACACAATGGCGGCGCCGGGTTCACGGCGCAAAAATTCGCGGGCCAACAGAAGTAAGGTCACGTCCGCAGGCACAAAAACTCCTTGCTCGGTTAAGAAGAACACTCTGTCCGTATCACCATCAAACATAATTCCCACATCTGCCCCTACTTTTTTTACCAACTCGGCCGCTGCTTCATGAGCTCCTGGGGCCAGAGGATTGGAGGGACGATTGGGAAAAGTACCATCCAACTCAAAGGACAGTGGGGTTAATTCAAAAGGCAGCCCATCAAACAGCTGTGGAATAACTATACCCGCCAATCCATTACCGGCATCCACCACTACTCTCAGTGGCTTAAGAACAGGGATATCAACAAACGAGCGCAGGTGAGTTATGTAATCCGGCCAAATATCACGTTCACTAGCTGTAATGGCAGGGCTTGATCTTTTCCTGATTGGCTCTATTAATTTCTTTACTTCTGTACCACGCACAACCTCCACTCCCTTTTTAACGATTTTAAAACCGTTGTACTGTGGTGGGTTGTGTGAGGCGGTTACCATTACTCCGGCGTCGTAACCGAACTTGCCCACGGCAAAATACACCGCGTCAATCGGCATGAGCTCAAGATCATCTACTGCCACCCCGCCCTGGAGTAATCCACCTATGAGGTGTTGGTGCAAACTTAACGAGGAGGTGCGCATATCACGAGCCACTACCACCTTCCCACCTGGAACTAATTTTGCCACAGCTTCACCTATTGCCAGAGCCGCCTCTTCGTTCAGCTCGGTAGGGTACACGCCACGTACGTCGTAGGCCTTGAAAATGTTGTCGCTGAACGGCACAGGAATTTAACGGAAAGATTGGAGCAAGCGACGTTGTACTGTAAGGAACGCCCCCCAACCCCACAATGTACCTACCAAAGCGACCAAACCACCAACGAACGGTATAAAGGTAAACAACCGGAAAATGACAATACCGCTTAATACTACAAGCATTAACGATTGACGCGCGAACCAACTTTGGGCCGAGCGTGATTTGATGTACCACCCCACGGCCGCACCAGCCACAACCGAAGCTAGTAGTAAACCAATGACGTACAGAGCTACCAACACCACTGCCAAAGGTAAGCCGATAATAGTTATGAGCAAAATTACCACTGCCACCGGCACGAGCACGGCCCAGAGTGCTCCCCAACCCAAGGCTCGCCAAGGGCTAGCAAGCGCCTCTTCCGCCGCCTCCTGTACCTTCTTGGGCGCCAGGCTCACCAACACCATACCCAAAACCAAAGCGGAAAAAATAGCAAAGAGCTTGCCCCACCACCATAAGCCTCGCGAGTGGGTGCGGGGCGTGAACTCGTGAAACTGTGGCGCTTCATGCAATTGCGCTCCCTCTGCTACCTGCGCCTGCTTGGTGCCGTAGTATGTGAATGCCCCGCCAGTTACGGCGCTCTCCCGCACCTCCAGCACTCCCTCGCTATCAAGATATACGGTAACCGGGCCCTCGACCTCACCGGCCAAAACCACCATTCCCGCCGCGGCCAGCACACTACCGCCAACCTTGCCGCGGAGCTCCAGGTTCCCAGCCGCGGCTGTAACCTGACCTTTCACCTGTCCGGATTCTGACAAACGCACATTCCCACCCGCTACCATCACGTTCCTTTCTACTATCCCGATAATATCCACATCACCTCCTAGTACCCGCACGTTGCCTCCTACCGGCCCGCTCAGCCG
>JAUYKG010000033.1 GCA_030700105.1 Candidatus Veblenbacteria bacterium | reverse complement strand
GGACGAGCTTATTGTAGGCGCGGCCGAGGCCAAGACCGTGGTACTCCTCTATGAGAGGGCGGCCGGCACCACCACCGTGTACATTCGTGCTGGCGCTGGGCGGCGGGCGGATGAACTACTTAAGCCGTTCGGCGCCTCAGGTGACCAACATGTCGCCAGCGCTAGCCTAAGCGGCACCACGGTGCTGGAAGCCGAGCAGAAGATAATAAACCACCTGCGCACGGTACTGCCTGCCCTTGAGGAGTAATGAGCGTGGGGGGTAGAATACCTGGGCAGTACACTACCCAACTAGCGCGCGTAGCTCAATGGGTAGAGGCGGCCATATGAGCACCTGAACTGTTTCAGGTGCGTGCCGCCGAGACGGGTGCCACCATGCCTATGGCTGCGGCACACCGGAAGAGCCACCTCTCATCTGCTTGGTCGGTCCGTAGCTCAATGGTAGAGCAATCGTCTTATACACGATTGGTTCCAGGTTCGAGTCCTGGCGGACCGACCAAGCAGATGGCCTATACACGATCGGTTCCTGGTTCGAGTCCAGGCGCGCGCACCATAGTGACTCAAATTCTTTAATCGGCAATCCATTAAACCTATGGAACTCCAAGTTGGCGTAAAAGCCTTAATTAAGGATGATAAGGGACACTACCTCTTCCTGAAACGCGCCCTGCCTTACGAAGGTGATGCCAAACCGAAGTGGGACATCCCAGGAGGGCGCATTGAACCGGGGGAGCCTATTCTTGAGGCTTTGGCCAGGGAAATCAAAGAGGAAACCGGACTCAATATAAAGGGTGAACCGAGAATCTTACATGCTCAGGACATCCTCCGGCTGACCGATAAGCACATAGTGCGATTGACATTCGAAGTGCAGGTTGAACCGGGCGAGATCAAGCTCGACACTTCGGACCCCAACGGCACTCATCACAATGACTACGCCTGGGTACCGGCCGAGGGGATTAAAGACCTGTACCACGACCGCTACCTTGTACCTGTGCTCGAGCGCCTGGATATTACACCTAACAGTCCTTGATTAAACAGTTGCTATACTATAAACTTTCTCATTGCTATTGCGGGCGCGTAGCTCAGTTGGTTAGAGTGCGTCGTTGACATCGACGAGGTCCCCAGTTCGAGTCTGGGCGCGCCCACCATTCGCAACAAAACCCTCCGCCTACCAGCGGGGGGTTTAAGCACTGCAAGCCCCTACCTACGACCGACGGTAATTCGGCGCATCCTGAATAAAGGAAAGGTGGTGCGGGTGACTCTCCAACAGAGAAGCTTGGGTAATGCGAACGAATTTGGCGCGGCGAGCTAGCTCTTTTAAGTTCTTAGCTCCCACATATACCATACCGCTCTTTAAACCGCCAACGAGTTGAATCACGGTATCCTTAAGGGCCCCAGTGTAAGGCACATACCCTGCCACGCCTTCGGGTACCAGTTCAAAGGTCTTGCTCTCTCGTTGGCCGTATCGGTCTTTACTCCCGCGCTGCATGGCCTCAAAACTCCCCATGCCACGATACGTTTTGTACCGCTTGCCACCCAAACGCACGAGCTTGCTGGCCGCCTCGCTCGCTCCAGCGAACAAGCGCCCCAGCATGACTGCGCTGGCGCCGGCGGCCAGAGCTTTCACGATATCACCCGAAGAGTTAATACCGCCATCGGCAATAATTGGCACGCGCCCGCGCGCCGCCGCTACCGCTTCCAATACGGCGGTAAGCTGAGGCACGCCAATGCCAGCCACCACGCGCGTGGTACAAATAGAGCCAGGTCCAATACCTACCTTTACCACATCAGCGCCGGCGCGAATCAACGCTCGCACACCTTCGGCCGTGCCGACATTGCCGGCGATAAGGTCCACCCGACGGAATTTTCTATCCTTCTTAAGGGCGCTCACGGTTCGCAAGGCGCCAGCTGAATGGCCATGCGCGGTATCGAGCACAAGCACATCCACCCCTGCGCGAACGAGCGTGAGTGCGCGCTCCAGCGCACCTGGGCCATAGCCTATGGCAGCCGCGGCCACGAGACCTGCGCGCTTCACCTTGCGGACCTCGGCTGCCTGCTCGGGCGGTTTAAGATTGCGATGCATAACGCCTAAGCCCCCCTGCCTACCAAGTGCAATAGCCAATTTGCTCTCCGTTACAGTATCCATGGGCGAGGAAAGGATGGGCATATCCAAACTCAGCCTCTTGGTCAGGCGAACGGCTAAATCAACGTCCTGGCGGTGGATCGTAGAGTACTGGGGCGCCAACAGAACGTCGTCAAAAGTAAGGGCGAGGGTAAAAGAAGGCATAGGCAGATAAGAAAGTATGATAACGTTGATGCTAGCACGTACTGGCAATCAGGTGAAGTCAACGGTAATCAAACTCGCTCTGAGTGAGGGTTTTTGGTATGGTTGAGCTATGGAACAGCGCCTTAGCAAGCTTTTACCTAAAGGATTCACAGCTATCACCAAGCGGCTGCTCGCGGACCTTACTGGCGCCAAGGCGTACCTGGTGGGCGGGGCTGTGCGTGACCTCATGCTCGGGCGCCCCACCAAGGACTACGACCTGGTGGTGGCTGGCGTACCCATACCTAAGCTGGAACACTGGCTGGCTGAACACGGCCAGGTAAACCTGGTAGGAAAGACTTTCGGCGTGTTCAAGTGGCAACCGGCCGGCTGGTCGGGCGAAGCTATAGACGTGGCCCTGCCGCGCACGGAACACGTAAACATAGGCTCGGGGCAGTACCGCGACTTTACCATTCAGAGCGACCCCAATCTACCTATTGAGCAGGACTTGTTGCGGCGCGACTTTACCATAAACGCCCTGGCGCTCGACCTTAAACGAGGAGAAATTATAGACCCGGCCCAAGGTCGGGCCGACCTTAGCAAGGGGCGCATCCGCACTGTAGGCAGCCCCGAACAGCGATTAAATGAAGACCTCTCTCGCACCCTCCGCGCCGTGCGCCAGGCTTGCCAACTTAACTTCCGGCTGGAGCCAGCCACCCTAAAGGGTGTGATAGCCCTGAGTGGACGCACCGCCACCGGGAGCAAACAAGGCGAGTGGCTGGTGCCGCGAGAAGTGGTGGCACGCGAATTGCTAAAAGCCCTGGTAGCTAATCCGGTTATGGCCTTAGGGTTGCTGGATAAAACCGGCTTCTTAAACAAACTCCTGCCTGAAGTTGTGGCTATGAAAGGAGTGCCTCAGCCGTCACAGTTCCACAGCGAAGGCGATGTGTTTGAACATACCATGCTGGCGCTGGAAGCATTCGGCAGTCCGGAGTGGCGCGAGTTCTTTGGCGAAACTCGCCCCAGCCTGAATGTTGTGGTGGCCACGGTGCTCCATGACATCGGCAAACCACTCACCCTAAGAACCCCTGAGCTACACGGCGTAAACCGCATTAGGACCGACGGCCACGATGTGGCTGGAGCACAACTAGTCCCGGAGATTTGCCAGCGACTACGTTTATCAAGCTATGTTGACCCTGAACGCGGGCAAGTAAGTGGCGAGTCGATAACCTGGCTAGTGCAACGACACCTCCTGCTCGCGCACGGCAACCCGGATGTATTTAAACCTTCTACCATCTACCGCTACTTCTGGCACGATGCCATACGCGGAATGGAGCTCCAACAACTAATATTTACCGACATGCATGCCACGAGGCCCAGAGACGGACACTCGCTTACGCCGCGCCTTACAGAGCTACGCCAGCGCATAGCCGAGGTGGGAAGCAAACTCAAGGCCGGTAAACTGGAGCTGGTGTTAACGGGTAGCGACATTATGGCTGCGTTCAAACTCCGGCCCGGGCCTGCTATCGGCCGGCTCCTCAAACTGCTCGAGGAAGGACAACTAGCGGGCCGAATAAAAACAAAACGGCAGGCGGAAAAATTCCTTAAAGAACAGCTATGAGTGACCTAGTTACCGTACCCCAGCTGGAACGCCCCACTAGGCTGGACCACTTCTTGGTAGGTAAACTAGGGCCAGGCTGGTCCCGCAGTGCCATCCAACGGGCAACTAAACAGGGCGGGGTGCTGGTGAACGGCAAACGTGTACCAGTACACCACTTCCTAAAAACCGGGGAGGTAATAACCTTGCCCGAGAGCGCCCCACCGAGAGCGCCCCAGCTGGCGCCTAATGCGGATGTGAGTTACCGTCTGGTTTCCGAAACGCCTCAGTACCTCATTATCGACAAACCAACTGGACTGGTGGTACACCCGGCCCCAGGCGTGCATGAACCAACGCTAGTAGACGGGCTCCTTGCCCGCTACCCCGAACTTACCAGCGTAGGCGAAGACCCTATACGGCCTGGAATTGTCCACCGCTTGGACCGGGAAGTTTCTGGGCTCATGGTGGTGGCGCGTACCCAAGACGCCTACCAACATCTCAAACAACAATTCCAAGAACGTGCTGTGCAAAAAACCTACACCGCGCTCGTGATTGGACGAGTACTTAATCCTTCCGGTACTATAAACTTCCCACTGGCTCGTTCCCGCCGACAACACGGCAAAATAGCGGCCCGAGCAAGCGGCGACGAGGATACGCGCGAGGCTATAACCCACTATACGGTGAAAAAAACATACCAGCAGGCTACACTCTTGTCCGTTACTCTGGAAACAGGCCGCACGCACCAAATTAGGGCCCACCTGGCGGCGTTGGGGTACCCCATTGTGGGTGACACACTCTACCGACCTGCTACACTAAGCTTTAAAGCCACTCCTAGTCGCATATTCCTCCACGCTGGAACCCTAGCCTTTACCGATCCAGTTGGCCAGCTGCAAACATTTACCTCACCCCTACCTAAAAAACTGCAGGATTTCTTAGATTCACTTTCATGAAAAGACTAGGAACACTATTCATCATTTCCGGCACCTCACAAGCGGGCAAGAGTACAGTTGCCCGCGCGCTCGTACGCGAACGCGCGTTAAAGCTCACGAATATTCGCACGAATACCACTCGCCCCCGCCGAGCGGAGGATAAGCAATCACGCCAGTACCACTTTCACTCCGTGCCAGAGTTTAAGCGCCTCATTGCCCAAGGCGAACTATTAGAGTGGGCACGGGTACATGGTTTTTACTACGGCACACCCCGCCGAGCGGTAGAACGGGCCTTGGCGCGCGGACGGAACGTTACTCTGGTCATTGACTATCAGGGCGCGCGGCAGGTAAAACGACTCAAACCGGAGGCCATTACCATCTTCATTAGCGCCGGGTCACCTGTCCAGGTAAAACGGCTGATTATGGCATCCACACACGTACCTGCCAGCCAAAAGCTGGCCCGCTGGCGCAGCGCCCAAAAAGAATTCAAAGCTATGCGGGAATACGATTACCGAATCATGAACCGCCGTGGCCAGCTTGATGAGACCGTGGCCCGAGTAAGGCGGATCATCATACAGCACAGCCGACGCCAGCCTTGACGAATAGACCGCTCTGGGGTATCCTAGTCTGGCACTTAATCCATACTTTAGCATATATGTCCGAACAAACAGTAGGACGGTTTACCGATATTAAGGCCGGTCAAGTTATCCGCGTCCACCAGAAAATCAAAGAGCAAACGGCCAAAGGCGAAGAAAAGGAGCGCATCCAAATATTCGAGGGTGTGGTGCTGGCCCGCCGCGGCGGCCGGGGTGCCAATGCCACTATTACCGTACGCAAGGTGTCGAACGGTGTCGGCGTGGAACGTATTTTTCCCCTTGAGCTCCCAACCATTACCAACATTGAGGTGGTGAAGCAATACCGCACTAAGCGGGCCAAGCTCTACTACCTTCGCGGCTACGGCAAAAAGCTTAAGGAAGTGGCCGCAAGTTAGGGTGGCTAGCGGGCGGACGTGGCGGAATTTGGTATACGCGCTACCTTGAGGTGGTAGTGGCCGCAAGGCCGTGGAGGTTCAAGTCCTCTCGTCCGCACCAAAATACCCCGACCTAAGCTACGTCGGGGTTTGTGGTAAAGTAAGTAGTGAGGACGCATAGCTCTTTTGTAGCGCGGGCGGCTAGCTCGGCTGGTTAGAGCGCTTCGTTTATTCACCCCGCCACTTTCTTATGGACGCGTAGCTCAGTTGGTTAGAGCGTCTCGTTTACACCGAGAAGGTCCCTGGTTCGAATCCAGGCGCGTCCAAAGGAAAATGGCGGGGCAAGCCGAAGATGGTCGTAGGTCTGCCCCATAGCAATGCAGAGCATCTGCTTCGGGGTTCGACTCCTATGTCGCCTACCACAAGTTCCATGTCAAAAAAATTCCAAAAACGGGTTGAGGACTTTACCTGCGAACACTGCAGCGTCTACGTTACTGGTACTGGTTACACCAACCACTGCCCGCACTGCTTATGGAGCAAGCACGTGGATGTGCACCCCGGTGACCGCAATGCCAGTTGCGGCGGTATGATGGAACCGGTTGGCTTGGTAGTAAAACACAGCCAGCGCACCATTGCACATCGCTGTACGCGCTGTGGCTTTGAGCAACCAAACCGAACGGCAAGTAACGACAACCGAGACACTCTGGTGTTGCTCTCTGCTCGCCCGCACATATAAGTGTTCCGGTTGCCTACTATAACCCACACGTGTTACAGTCGCGTTAGCGAATAACTTTAACCTTACACCTTATGGGCATTATTGTCGGTCTCATTATGGTCGGCGCCGGATTCCTCATTACCTGGAAGAGCGAGTGGATTGTTACCAATTTTGGTAAGCTGCCGTGGGCAGAGCAGCACCTGCAGTCCGAAGGCGGTACGCGCCTGTTCTATAAGCTGCTCGGCATCCTACTCATCATGCTCGGTTTCCTGACCATGACCGGCTTGCTTAAGAACATTGGCCTGACTGTGCTACCCCGGTTTTTCCGGGGGCTATAGCCAGCTGGACGGAGTGGGGTTCCTATCACCTTAGGGCGTGAATTCACAACCAAATTGCCCCGCCGCATTTGGGGGCCAGTAGCTCAGCTGGTAGAGCGCTGCCTTTGCAAGGCAGAGGTAAGGGGTTCGAGTCCCCTCTGGTCCAAAAATGTGGCAGGGTAATGTAGTATTAAACATCATGAGGCGTGCAATACAGTAGCAATATACCCAGTGGTGAACGTGATCAGTTAAAAAATTACTCGGGCGGAGCCATACACATCACAGAGTACGTGTAACTACCCTTATGACAAAAAAATAATTTTGTGTGCGAAAAGTTATCCACAGCCTTGTTCGTTATCGATTTTTTTTTTAGAATTACTACATCACCAAGCTCTCAAGCTTGTTGATGGCAAGCTCAGGTGATACCAACCAAGCTTCTGCCGATACATACTCGCAATAAGGAAGGGGGTGATAGTATGGCCAAGAAAGTAAAGAAGGCAAAGAAGGCTAAGAAGAAGGGTGGTCGCAAGCGCCGCTAGTTTCGGCTCTCGCCACCTTCAGAGTTCTGAAGGAATCCCAACCCGCCTACTCGGCGGGTTGGGTTCGTTTTTAATCTAGAACAAGGTTGTTTGGCTACCTGCTAGCTTCTCATCGCGCCTGAACAATCTCACAGCTCCATACACGCCATCGTATCCGGGCGTAAGCTCAACCTCCCGCGCCCGCAGGCGGCGCACCGCCTCCACTACCCGCTCGCTCGTTACCTGCTCCAGCTGCTCCAAAGATACATCAACCAACGCGGGTAGCTCACCTCGCCCCAAAGACACCACTTGCCAATACTCAGCCTCCACCGCCTTAGTAGCCCGCCCCTTCACACCCTGAGCCTGAGCGATCACCTTATCAAGCTCCACCAAGCTCAGGAACGGCAACACGCCCTGGGGCGTTGTACCCAGTGGCAGGTCGGCGAGCTCTTCCACACGGTTCAGCACGCCAATGGTAAGTTCGCGCTGGCAGACTGGGCACTGCTTGTTTAATTTATTACTCTCGGCCGGCGACAAACACACCTTACACTCCCGATGCCCGTCGTAGTGGTACCTACCTTCGTCGGGGAAAAATTCAACCGTACCCGCGAGCTTTAGCGGTGCGGTTTGTTTGCCGTCCGCCACGGCACGCGGGCTGGCTTGGCGCATGGCTTGCATGACGCCGTTATAAGAAAGTTCACCACCTTCAAAAATATCCGCCTCGCGCCCGAGGTTGGGTAGGCTATGCGCATCGGAGTGAGAAGTGAGGGCTACTGTATGAAGCGCCGATATACGCCAGTTCATGGGTGGATCAGAAGACAGGCCGGTTTCGATGGCAAAAATGCGTGGGCTCAACTCTTCAAAACATTCCTCAATTGAATCATAGCCTGATTTGGAACCAAAAATAGCGAACCAGGGCGTCCAAGCGTGCGCGGGGATAAGCACATTGCGTTCATCAATTTCCAGCAACATTGTCAACAAGTCCTTTGATGACAAACCTAAGATAGGCCGGCCATCGGCCTTGAGATTGCGACCTTGCCGCGTAAGCTCGGCATTAATCTTACCCACCACCTCCAAGCTGGGGGCGAACAGGCAGTGGTGCACGCGCCGCACTGCGCCGGCGTGCTTATAAATACAAGCTACTTCGGTAGCGCAGATAAAGTGAACGTCTACCTCGCTCACGGGCGTAAACCGCGGCTCACGCTGACGGTACTGCGATTTTAATCGGTACAACCCTTGACCGTGCGGCTCCAGCTTCTCGGTAAGTTCGGCAAACCACTTGGGATGGGTAAAATCACCGGTGGCGACCAAACCCAAGCCCTTGATACGGCACCAGAGGTCTATGTTCTCGGGCGTGAGTTGCGGCGAACAGGCCCGGGCACACTTGGAATGAATGTGTAAATCAGCGTATGTGCGCATACATTTATCTAATTTTTTTACGCTTACGCTCTGAAGAATTATGATGTTTCATTATTAATCTTTCAATCTCGCGAAAGGTCATGAGGGTAGGTATCTTAAGCCTCCGGGCCTTTTTAATGTCTGAGTGGTGCCCTCCCACCTTCATAATCGGTAAAAGTTCAGGTAAATGGTGTTTGACTTCTGCCAGTTCACGTATATGATCCGAGATAAAGAACACCTCATCGAATCTCTTCTTTAGGCGTTTAAGGGTGACTACTTTAACATCGGAAGAAAAAATAACCTTATCAAAATATTTTTTAATGCCACTATGTGTAAGTTTTAACCGCTGAAACTGTGGGTTACCGTGGGTTACCAGAATAAGACTCAGCCCGCCCTTCTTAAGGCGACGCAAGAACTTGTCGGCACCAGGGTAGAGGTACCTATTCGCGTTTCGTATAACCGTATATAAGGCCTGCTGCCCCTCTGTTAACCCTAACTTGGGGTATTCCCCCTTGAGCAGCCTGAGGTGGGATAGGGGTTCATAACTATACTGCCCGCCACCACGATGAACTGCTCGGGGGTACATATTGAAAAATACCTCAGGAGATACCCCCAAGCGCTTAAG
>JAUYKG010000027.1 GCA_030700105.1 Candidatus Veblenbacteria bacterium | reverse complement strand
AAGGGTACGGTGGTGGCGTGCATAAATTACGGCGGGCAACAGGAAATTGTGGAGGCGGTGCAGAAAATGGCTCAAGCAGGTAATAATTTATCAAAACTCACAGTCGAACAATTAAAAAGCGCACTGAGCACAGCTGAACTTCCGCCAGCCGACCTTATTATTCGTACTTCGGGCGAACAGCGCTTGTCCAACTTTTTGCTCTGGGAATCGGCCTACTCCGAGCTATATTTTATCCCTGTTCTTTTCCCTGACTTCTCTGAGGCTGAAACTGATAAAGCTCTAGCGTGGTTTAGCGATCGCCAGCGGCGTTTTGGTTCGTAGAGCCTATCTGGTTGGCGGTGATTTATAGGAATTAAAAAGGATTCCGATTTTCGGAATCCTTAAGAAATCTTTTATTAATACTTGGTCCTGTAAGTCCAGTTTTTTACCCTATTCCAACCAGCGCCTAGAATTATTAGACCGGGAATAAGGAGCATGAGCATTGTTATTGTGCCGTCTGAACTATAGCGTCCGTTCAGGATGTAGTGTTCAATAGCAGCACCCAGACCTACAAATACCCAGTTTATCAATAGAACACCCATTGAATATATCCAGCTCCCTCTGAGGTTTTTTATTAAGTAGGTAGTAGCGACCCACATGACAAAGATTATTATTACGCCGTAAATTTCTATATATATATGTTCAGGACGATTCAAATTGCTGTATCCACCTGCGAACAGTGATCCGATAACGATTACTACTGCAATGGGGCTTAAAGAAAGCAGTAGGTCAAGTAAGAAAATGCCGATTTTTTTAGGTGACTTTTTCACGTTTTCTCCTTATTTTTTTATTGTTTGTTAATTCCTTCATTCCCACTACCCTGAAGGAGAAGTGGTGTACCTTATGCCCGAAGGCTAGTACACCGGACGATTGGCTCGTAGCCTAAGGTTAGTGTCCGCCCCTCTGGCGGGAACCAACCCATAAGCTGCTGCCAACCGCTTCTCCCCTCCATAGGGTGGTGGGAACGAAGCACTGCTCTTCAGTTGTTAATGTTCAAATCATATAAACATACATCAAAACTCTGAGTTTGTCAACCCTTGAGGAACCAAGACTGTTTGGGGGCTAGGTTAAGAGTGTTCCATGAGCTTAGTATTTGCCGCCCTGTCGGAGGCTCAGTGTAGAGCGGAAGTCAGGCGAACGCCCGGCCCGAGCGCGTGCTGTGGCCGCTCGGCATAGCGTCGGTCAGTGAGCCTGGCGAGCACTGCCTGAGCCAGAGACCGAAGCGGCGACTTTTGTGTTACTTTTCTAGAAAAGTAACAAATAAGACCAAACAAAAGAAATCAAAATTACCAAAATTCAAGTACTTCCCACTAACTACACCCTACTCGCTACTTGCTGTTACACAGTGGTAGAATGATCACATATGCCCCGCCCCAAGCCGCCCCAAGCCGATCTGTTCGACGCCGAATTGGCAGAGCGTTTGCGTGCCGAGGCGCCACTGGCGGACCGTTTGCGTCCCGTTTCCTGGCAAGATTTTGTAGGGCAGGAGGAGGTGGTGGGGCAGGGCAAGCCCCTGCGCCGTTTAATAGAGCAGGACCAGGTGCCCTCGCTTATTTTTTGGGGGCCGCCTGGTAGCGGCAAGACCACATTGGCGCGGCTTATTGCCATGCTCACCAAATCGCATTTTGTGCCGCTCTCAGCCGTGGCCAGTGGTTTGGTTGAATTGCGAGCGGTGGTTCAGGAGGCGCTTTCGCGGCGCAAGTTGCACGCTACTCGCACCATTCTGTTCGTGGACGAAATACACCGCTGGAACAAGGCTCAGCAAGACACGCTTCTGCCTTATGTGGAGAACGGCACCTTAACCTTAATTGGTGCCACTACCGAGAACCCCTCGTTCGAGGTTATCTCGGCCCTACTCTCGCGCTGTCGCGTTATCGTACTCAAGGCCCTCTCACCCCAAGACATAGAAACCATTTTGCGTCGGGCGCTAAAGGACGAAGAGCGCGGTTTTGGTAAGCTTAAAGTTAGTGGTGCCGAGAAAGCGATTGAGCACTTGGCCACTGTGGCCTCGGGTGATGCGCGGGTGGCCTTGAATACACTGGAATTGGCGGTGAAGGCTTCAACCAAAGGTGACCAAGTTACCATAACCGACGAGTTGGTTAAGTACAGTCTGCAGCGCACACACCTTTTGTATGATAAGGGCGGCGAGGAGCACTATAACCTTATTTCGGCGCTCCACAAGTCCTTGCGCGGTAGCAACGCCGATGCAGCACTGTACTGGCTGGGGCGCATGCTGGAAGCAGGGGAGGACCCGCTGTATGTGGCGCGGCGCCTTATTCGTTTTGCCTCGGAAGATATTGGCCTGGCGGACCCGCAGGCTTTACTGCAGGCTACAGCCGCATTCCAGGCGGCGCACCAGATTGGCATGCCGGAGTGTAATGTTATCCTGGCTCAGTGCGTGGCATACTTGGCTCGCGCCCCTAAGTCTAACGCTTTATATGAGGCATACCAGGCGGTACAAGAGGATGTGCAGCAAACCATTAACGAAGGAGTCCCCTTACATTTACGGAATGCACCTACCAAGCTCATGAAAGAGGTTGGCTACGGTAAGGGCTACAAGTATAATCCGGATTATGAGGGGCGGGTGGAGCAGAATTACTTGCCGGAATCTCTTAAGGGTAAGAAGTACCTTAAACCCAGCCACTAGCAATTAGCCAATAGCCACTAATGACTAAGAACTAGTAACTAACTACTACACTTATGACCTACGAACGCTGGCAAGATATTGTTGATCGGGTAACCAAGCAATCTCCCGGCGCAACCACGGGCAAGGAGGATTTGCCGGAAGGGCCTGGGCACTGCGAGTTTATTGAATTCGCCTCTCCCTTGGGGAAAATGCGTTTGGAATTGTGGGTGCGGCCACAGGTAGTGGAGAAAAAAACGCTCTACTCGCACCGTATGCACTCGGCCGCCACGGTTCAGTACCGCTATAACGAATCCGAGCACACCCTAACGCTCTACGCCTACCGTTGGGACGACACGGCAGGTGATTGGCAGGAAGTAAACGCGGCCAGCCTGGCGCAGAACCTGTGAGCTTATAAAAAGAGGAGAAATAAGGTATACTTTATAAGTAAAGTACTTTAGTCTTAGCCATCCATTGTATGTTTTGGGGAACCGCTCTCGTTATCATTGGGTTGGTAGCGCTTTTAAAGAATCTCGGTCTTATTCCCGCCAATACCTGGGATATCGTGTGGCCAGTATTGCTCATCGCGCTCGGTATTTCTTTCCTGGCGCGTAAGCGCGGTAGTGGGCACCTGCCTTGGTGTTCGTGCACTGATTGCGGCAGTAAGCAGGGTAGCTAGCGCATGCTCACGAGCTGGCGACGATTGTTCTTGCTCACCAGCGCCCTGGGCGTGTGTGTGTCTTTGGTTTTGGTATCGTTGGCGGTTTGGTTCGCCACTGTGCCCCGGCCGGTCACTTCACGCACTTCACCGGTTGATGTGGAGGCGCAGTATGAACGTCAACTTGAACCCATTGGGTTGGCTTTGAGGTTGCTCACGGAGCAGTCGCTTGGTTCGGGCGATGGTGCGGAGCTCGCGGGCCTGAGGCAGCAGCTTTTGGCCTTAACTGTGCCGGCCGAAGCACGTGAGTTCCACCTCTCCTTGGTGTTTGGGTTACAGCGGCTGGAAGATGCCCTGGCTACCGAGTCGTCCGAGCAAGACGGTGTGCTGGAGCGTGTCCAGGCTGAGCTCACGGCACTAGTGATTAGCCACGAGTGGTAGTTTAATTTATGAGCACTCCACGAGTAGCAAGATTGGCATCCTCAAACTCCCTCCGGCGGTGGTGGGCCAGGTTAATGTTAACGGCCCCGGTAAGCAGTCGCTGGATACTGCGCCTGATGCTTGGGGGGGCGAGCGCGTTGCCTCTGGGCCTCACTTGGTACAACCCGTTTTGGTTACGCTACGCCGTTGGTCTTTTTGTGCTCTTGTTCGTCATTACTGCCTGGCAGCAGTGGGCCGGCTGGAGCCGTTTGGGATCGTGGCTCACCGCCGCGGTTGTGCTGGCGATATTTTGGGGTAGCATGTCCCTCATCTGGTTGTTCTTGGAGAGCTCCTGGTCGCGCGTGCTCCTTCTGGCCGTAACCGTATTCTTTACCTGGTGGTACCTCAGGGAGTGGCACCGTTTGCGTTTAACGCTCTTCTTGGGTGAGGCTGGGGCCGGCGCCACGCCTACTTTGGTGGTGGGGTTCCTGAGCACCTTTGCGCTCTCGGCGGCGGCCGAGAGCTTTCTAGTTTTCCTGAACCTGCCTTGGTGGCTTCTGGAGCTGTGTTTTTACCTGCCCGTGGTCGTTCTGGTAATTTGTTTTGCCTACGCCAGCGGCTGGTCGCTGGCCAGAAGGTGGCATTACTGGTTTACGGGCATCTTAGTTCTCCTGCAGGTTTTTGTACTTGCCACTTGGTGGCCAACGAGTTTTTACGTCGTGGGCTTTACTATGGCGGCGGCGTTTGCGCTCGTGGCGCTGGTGTTGCGCCAAGAAGCGCAAGGGTTCATCAGCCGGCGCTCTTTTAGTCGTGAGCTCTCGCTAGTTTTGGTGGCGTTCGTGCTGGTGCTATTTACGGCTCGTTGGTTTTAACCTTTTCACTCTATGCCACCAATTTCCCCGCCCGCTACTGAATACGAAAAGGAGATTCGTGCCCTGTACCGGGAACGCAATGAGCATAGTTTTGGTAAACCTTCTCAGTCGCACGGTACTGGTAAACGTGTGGTGGATTTCATAGCTCTTTTACTGCTCATCTGCGTGGCGAGTATTGCCGCCAGTATGGGCGTGTATACCTGGCTAACGCCTACCAGTCCACAGGCGCCCGTGGCAGGGCAGTTTTACACCTCTTCGTCTCAGTCTGTGCTCTCAAGTGAGTTTATGGTGCAGTTTGAGGGGGTGGTGGCTACCGTCTACGCCTCTCGCGCCACCAAATCCACCGCGCCAGTGGAGCAAAGCTACCTGGCGGCGGAAGCCTTAGGGCAAGCACTGGTACTCTCTAGCGACGGCTGGTTCGTTACCACTCAAGCGGTCGTGCCAGAGGCTCGGGCCGGCTATGTGGTGGTATTGCCCGATGGTCGGGCCTACACAGTGGAAGCTGTCGCGCTCGATCCGGTGGCGCCGCTGGTGTACCTTAAGGCCGCGGTTCGTAACCTCACTGCCACGCCTTTTGCGGCGCCTGAAGAATTAGCTCCTAATGTGCCGGTGGCCGCGGTTACGGTTGATGGCCAGGGCACCGCTCGCAGCTGGTACCTGGGTTACCTGGCTAATATCGAGGCCAGAACACCTGTCGCCTCACGGGCCGACCTCGCGGTGGGGAGTGAAACTTTACCTGATCGTTACCTGTTGGATAGGGTTTTGCCGGCAGGTAGCCGGGGCGCGCCAGTGGTTACCCTGGGCGGTAAGGTGGTCGGGTTGGTAGGTGATTACGGCGGTAGCCTGCGTGCGGTGGTGCCGCTGGGAAATCTCGCGGGCGTTATTGAAACGCTTTTTGCCAACCAGCCGGTACGTCGTTCACTCTTGGGTGTAACCTATGTGCAATCAACCTGGCTTTCCTTACCGGCGGGTGAGGAGCAAGCGGCCACGGGTGCACTGTTAGTGCCAGGCGCTCGCCGTGCCGCCGTGGTAGCCAAAAGCCCGGCCGCGCAAGCAGGATTGCGCGAAGGCGATAGCATCGTGGCGGTAGATGGCCGGCGCTTGAATGGAGCGAGCTTATCGCTCGTTTTGCAGCGTTACCGCGCCGGCGGCACCCTGGAGCTCACAGTGAGACGTGACGGCGCCGAGCGAGCCGTTGCCATAACCTTGGGTGAAGTGTTGGGAGGTTACTACACCGCTAGCGCGGAGTGATAGTATGATAGTACGGGCGGGGATCTGCCCATGGTTGTAAGTACGAACTGTAAACAATCCCTATGCCACATTCTTATCGCCTATTTACTCTCGGGTTGTTCGTTGCGGTGCTCTTGGTATTCCCCGCTATAACTAGAGCTCAAAGTAACGGTTCCGCTACGGCGCCCCTCACGGTGCTCTCTACCAGCCCTGCCTTGGGTGCGCCGTCCGCGCCACTGGGTTTAGGGGCCGTGAGCCTGCTTTTTGCGCAGGCGGTTAACGTGAGTGGTACCGCGGGGCTCAGCCTGAGCTGGTCGGTAATGGATGGAACCGCGCCAACGGCGGCAGAGAAAGGCAACCCCGTAAACACTACCACCGGCTCGTTGAGTTTTACTATTTCACCCCTGGAAGCCTCCTTTGCTTTGCCTTGGCCGCTGGTGGCCGGTACGGTTTACCAGCTGGTGTTGCCCGGCGGCAGTCCGTACCTTACAAATCAGGCAGGTGTGCCGTTGGATGGCGATGGTAACGGCCAGCCGGGCGGGGATTTTATTCTTTTGTTCAAAACATTCGGCACCAGTACTACTACCAATAATTCTGGCAGCGGTAACACTACCAACTCAACAACTACGAACACCCAAACCACAACTACCTCAGGAGAAGATGGTACAGCTGCTACTACTCCCACCGAGACAGCCATAATCTCGCCTCAGCAGGGCGGCATTGTTTCCACTGTCGAACACGGTGTTAAGGTATTCGTACCCGCCCGCGCGCTGAGGAACGACAACACACCCGTGGAAGTGAGGGTGAGAAAGCGCCTGGCTGCGCTGAACACTACTGCCGTTGCCAAACCTTTGTCGGGTGCCGGGCGCGAGATCACCGCCGCAGCTGGTACGCAAGCCATTACCAATCTAGTTCGCCCAGTCACTGTTAGTTTGAGCTATCATGGTTTGGACCTCGCTACCTTGGGTGAAAACGTGGACGAGACCAGACTACGTTTGGCATATTGGGACGAGGGCAAGGCTGATTGGGTAGTGCTCAGCAGTGTGGTGGATGTTGTGAGCAAGGCCGTATTGGCCAATGTTACCCATTTTACCCTTTTTGCTATTGTGCTGCCTTTCCTGGCCGAGCCGGCTGGAGCGCAGGCGCCGCCAGTGGCTCCCCCTGAGCAGTCCGAGCCCCTAAGCGAGTCTGCTCAGGCCTGGCAGAATCTGTTGGCCGAGGGTACCAAGGTATACGTGAGCGGTCCAGATAGCTTGGCCCTAAGCGTTGGCCTGGTCCGCGACACGGCACTGGAGCAGCAGTACGAGGCCGATATTGTAAGAAAGGTAGTGGGGAGCGACACGGTAGCTGGGGACGTGCGTACCGCCATAATCAATTTTGTTACCTACGGCACTGTGTCCACGCTCGCGCTCGGGGCGGGCGAGCGCGGCGGGGTGGTGGCGAGCTTCCGGGCCGCCTACGGCCACTTGCCACAATCTGAGCACGAATGGCAGGAGGTTGTAAAAATAGCCAACGGCCGCTGGCCAGGCACGCTCCTGCCGGAACGTGAACAGCAGATGCGAAATACCTTCAAGGAGATTTATGTGCGCGAAGCGGTGGTGCAGAACCAGAACGACAGCGCCGCCTTGGCGATTATGGCCTACGGCCTGCGTTCGGCTAAGCGCAGTGTCGGTTCGGAAGCAGCTGCCCTAACCACCTTTCAGGCACTGTACAATCGCACGCCGTTCTCGGCCGCGGATTGGGACGCGGTGCGCGCCGTGGCGTACTCTGGAGCTAAGCGCTAACCAGCTATGAACCTACTCGGCGCCTTTTCATCCAAGCTGGAGCGGAAGCTCGCCCTGCTGCTTTCTTTGGTGGCGCTGGTTTCGCTCGCTGTATTAGGTTTCCTCGCCGTACGAACCGTTACTGCCGCGCGGCAGCAGAGTGTAGCCGAACTAGAGTGGCAGCTTACCAACCAAACAGTAGATAGATTGCGCAAGTACATCGACGATAAAATAGAGAACTTCCGCATTGTGGTGGCGGACCCCAACGTTACCGCTATCGGCTACGAGCAGCAAACGTTCATTCTGCAAGGCCACCTGGAGGCGGACCAGAGCCTGCTGGAGCTTTCTTTCATCCAGCCCGCCGATGGTTTTGAAACCGCCCGGGTGGTGCGGGGGTATGACAAGCCCGTACACCGCGTGCTCGGCCGGGACGAGCCGGCGGTAGCAGCCGCCCTCGGGGGTAGTAATTACTTCGGTCCGGTGTTTTTTGCCGAGGGCAAGCCCATGATCGTTTTGGCTTCGCCGGTCATAAATCAGCAGGGCAGTATTATCGGCGTTTTGCGGGGCGAGGCGAACTTGGCAGCCGTGGTTACGCTGGTGGCGCAGGCCAACTTGGGTGCAAGCGGTTATGTGTATGTGGTTACGCAAGAGGGGCGCGTGCTGGCAGCTTCCAGCGCCGCCGCCAACAGGCTTACCGTGGGCGAGGATAGGCGGGCACTCCCGTTCGTAAGCCAGGTGCTGGCTATGGGTGTCAGCCCGTCGGTGAACACCACAGCTACGGTGTATTCCGCCATAGCCGGTGAGTCGGTGTTCACGGTTGGCCGCACTATCCCTAAGTTCGGCTGGGCAGTTGTGGCCGAGTGGCCAGTCGGTGAGGCTATGGCAGTAGTAAGAGAAGTGGTGCAGGGGTTGGTGGCAGGTGCTCTCGTGTTCTTAGTGTTCCTGGTTGTGCTGAGCATTTGGCTGGCGCGGCGTTTCACCAAACCTCTGCGCCAGCTTACTATGGCCACAGCCCAGGTGGGGCAGGGTAAGTTCGATGTGGTGCTCCCCACTGCTGGCCGCGACGAGGTGGGCGAACTGGCGCGCAGTTTCGGCACCATGACCCAAGGGCTTAAAGAGCTGGAGCGCCTAAAGGACGAATTCGTTTTTATTGCCGCGCATGAATTGCGTACGCCCGTTACCGCCATTCGCGGTTACGCCGAAATGCTTGGGGATGCAACCAAGGACCTGCCCGAACAAACCAAAGAGTTTGTTACCCGCCTGCAGCAATCGGGGCAGCGTTTGGCCACTTTAGTGAACGATCTTTTGGAAGTCGCCCGCAGTCAGGCTGGCCGCTTGAAAGTGCAAACTTCGCCTCAGGACCTTACGGCGCTTGTGAGCGTTACCTTAGCCGAGCTTAAGCCCTTAGCCATGGAAAAGAGGCATGAGCTCGTGTTTAGTCCGCCCCCGGCCTTTCCTTTTGTAATGGCGGATAAGGACAAGCTGCAGGAGGTGTTGGTGAACCTTATT
>JAUYKG010000023.1 GCA_030700105.1 Candidatus Veblenbacteria bacterium | reverse complement strand
TTGCGCTTTCGGCCAGGCTGAGGTCGTGGACACCCTTACCAAAGTAGGTTTGGGCAGCTGCCTCGGCCCCGTAGGCATTGGAGCCGTAGGGAATTTCGTTAAAGTAAAGCTTGAGGTTTTCGTCCTTGGTGAACTTGCGTTCAATTTGGTAGGCAAGAATAAGCTCCTTGATCTTGCGTGTGTATATCTTTTCGTTGGTGAGGATGGCGTTCTTAATGAATTGTTGGGTAATGGTGGAGCCACCTTGAGCGCGCGAGCCTCGTAGCAGGTTCACCAGCACTGCCCGCACCATGGAGGTAAAGCGGAAACCTTTGTGCTGGTAGAAGCCCCTATCCTCGGCTGTGAGTGTGGCATTTTTAAGGGAGTCGGGGATCTCCGCCAACTCAACCGCGGTGCGCTTTTCCTCGCCGTGAATATCGTAGAGCACGTGTTCGCCCGTGCGGTCGTAGATCTTAGTGCTCTGCGGTACCGTGCGCCGCACAATACCTTCGGCCGTGGGCAGGTCGCGGCTCACCCACGCCAGCGTGCCCACTACCAGCACGCCGCCAGCGAGTACCATGGTAATCCCTAAGCGCCACACCAGCCCGCGGCTGCGGCGCCAGCCGCCCACTGTGCGCGCTTGCCAGCGTGGCCGGGCCCGGCCCGGGTATCTTGGTTTGAACTGCGGTATAGGCATAAGGTTAGTCGGTAAGCAGGGCGGCGCCGATAACGCCAGCTTGGTCGCCCAGCCGTGCGCGGCTTACTAGGGGAGGTTGAGGAAAAATACAGGCCTGCTTGAGTGTTTGCTTAAGTGTTGGATAGAACCTCGGCCAGGCCTTGGCAATCTGCCCACCAAGTATAACAATATCGGGGTCTAGTACGTGCGTTAGCGAGGCGATAGCATAACCTAAGACTTGGCCAAATTTTTGCCAGGTAGATTCAGCCGCCCGGCTTTTGTCCTGGGCTAGGGTTTTCACATCAATAAGTGCACGCCCGCGCCCGAGGGTTGATCTGAGCAGAGAGCCAAGGCGGGCATATTCTTGTACTGAACCGCGTTCCCCCAGCGGTCCGCGCGGGCCTTTGATGTTTTGTAACAGGTACCCAAGCTCGCCGGCGTTACCGCGGCCGTGGTACAGCTTACCGTTTATAACAATCCCGCCGCCCACGCCAGTGCCCAAGGTGAGCCCAATAACATTACCGTAGCCTCGGCCAGCACCCCAGGTAGCCTCGGCCAGCGTGAAGGCGTTGGCATCGTTATCCAGCGCTACCGACAACCGGGAAATTCGCTCTAGGAATTTCCGTATAGCGAAGTTGCGCCAGGGCAGGTGGGGCGTTACCAGAACAAGCCCCCGTTTTACATCTAGCGGACCAGGACAACCAATCCCGATTCGGCGTACCGGATAACGGCGGCGGTACTCGCCGATGATTGTTGTAAGCAGGGCCTTAAGACCGGCCTGGGTTTGCGGTGTGGGGTAGTTTGCAAAACCAAGACAGTGGCCCCCCGGCCCGGGTACATAGCCCACCTTGATGCTCGTGCCACCAATATCAATACCAAGGGAATTCTTTATGCTGCGCATACCACATCTATGGTACAATAGTATAACGATTTATGCCCACCGAACGAAACATTTTGGCCGCCACCGAGGAACTTTTAAGCCGCGGCGTTACCGAGGTGGTAGTGAAAAAACACCTGGCTGAGCGCTTGCGTTCGGGTAAGAAATTACGCGTAAAACTCGGGATTGACCCCACCGGCCCCAAGGTTCATCTGGGCCGCGCCATACCGCTGTGGAAGCTGCGCGCCTTTCAGGATTTGGGGCACCAAGCCGTGCTCATTGTGGGTGATTTTACGGCGCAGGTGGGAGACCCCTCGGACAAACTCAGTAAGCGCCCCATGCTGACGTCGGAAAAAATCAAGCAGAATATGGCAACCTACCAGGTACAGCTCGGGAAAATACTGGACATGCCAAAGGTTGAGTGGCGGTATAATAGCGAGTGGCTTACTAAATTGTCTTTTTTGGAGATTGCGCGCTTGGCCGAAAGCTTTAGCCTGCAGCAAATGCTGGCGCGCCGCAATTTTAAGGAGCGCTTGGGCAAGCAGGACGATATTAGCTTGCGCGAACTTATGTACCCCTTAATGCAAGGGTACGATTCCGTGGCGGTGCAGGCCGATGTGGAGATTGGTGGGTTTGACCAGCTGTTCAATTTGCTGGCCGGCCGGAAAATCCAGGAGCACTACGGAAAAGAGCAGCAGGATATTCTGACCACGCAAATGCTGGAAGGTACGGACGGCAGAAAAATGTCCACCAGCTGGGGCAATGTGGTTACCATTGTGGACGAGCCAAACGAAATGTTCGGTAAATTGATGGCAGTGAAAGACGAACTGGTGCCTAAGTACCTGCTCCTTTGTACGCGCCTGCCCGAGGCAGAAGTTAAGCAGATTAGTAAATCTATGAAAGGCGCCGGGGCTAAGGCAGCTAAGGTAAAAATGGCGAGTGAAATTGTAACGCTGTATCACAGTGCTAAGGCCGCTCAACAAGCCGCGGCTGAGTTCAATAGTGTACACCGCGACAAGGCAATGCCCACTGAAGTGCCAACGGTAAAAATTCCAGCAGGCAAGAAAAAGTTGGCAATCACCGACCTTTTGGTGCACGTAAAATTAGCTTCATCTAAAGCCCAGGCGCGGCGTTTGGTTGAACAAGGTGGGGTGAAGGTGGGTGGGAAGGTTATTAGTGACTGGCGCGCTGAGGTTGCACTCAAATCAGGATTAGTAATCCAAGTCGGTTCGCGCAAGTTTGCGAAACTAGCCTAAAATAAGCAATTTTGATTTGCATAGATCATCATAAATGAAATACAGGCCATGATGGTTAAATGTAAGATGCCCAGATGCGGGAAAAGCTTCCCTACTTTAATAACGCATATTAAAAGGATTCATAAGTTGTCCTCCATTGAATATTTAAAGCGTTTTCCGCATGCAAAATTATTTTCCGGTGAGTATAGAAGGAAAGTTAGTAATTCAGCAAAAAAGCGATTTTTAGACGACCCAACATTGAGGGAGAAAGTTGCGAGTCGAACTTTTGATTTTGTCAAAAATAAGAAATTGGCCCCTTTGCTAAAAAGAGATTACAAATCTGCTAAAATTTGTTTGAAATATTCTTTATGGAAGCCATCAATTATACTTTATGGTTCAATCATTGAAGCTATTTTAATGGAGAAATTTCCAAAGGCACGAGATTTTTATCGGGCTCTCGAAACTTCTTATAGGGAAGGGGTTATATCAGAAAAACAATACCATCAAATCCATATGGTTAGGGATTTAAGAAATTTTGTCCACCTGCACAAAGAACTATCGGAGGACAGTGAAATTAATGAATATTGGGCTAGAACCTTTGCCGATATCTGCGAATCTATAATAAAACGATTTCGTAGGTAATACTACAATCGTCAGCTCCAATAGATAAACCATTCTACAAGGGAGTGGTTTGGGGCACAGTAAGATAGTTAACCTTCGAATTTTCTTGACTTAAAATTGTTTCAACAGTCCTCATAGCGCCACAGCCAGCGCATCGTCGTCGTGTTTGGGCCTTACCAAGAAGTGGCCAGACAAAAATAGAAGACCATAGAAGTGCTTGGTTTTAGAGGTAGGGAGCGGGCTATAGAGGAGTTGCATAAGGCAATAATAAAAGCACCCAGCCGTAGCTAGGTGTGCAACTTGGTTGCAAAATTATT
>JAUYKG010000036.1 GCA_030700105.1 Candidatus Veblenbacteria bacterium | reverse complement strand
CAACGTGGCAGTATAAAACACCTGCCACGCTAGGATTGAATCAAGCTAAGATTGACCAATTTGCAAGCAATGTCGGTGGTGTAGGAGTAATAATAAAGGATGGCTACATAGTTAAAGAGTGGGGGACTCAGACAAGTCATGGAGAGTGGGCATCCGCTTCAAAGCCAATTTATTCAACCATGCTTTTCTTTGCGATTGCGGAAGGCAGAATATCAGGCGTGAATGCCCTTATCAAAGATGAAGGATGGAACCTTATATCTAAAGATCAGACAATGACGTTTGCTCACCTTGCGAATATGGTGAGTGGATATTCACGAGGAGAAGCACCTGGTGTTGCGTGGGCATACAATGACTACGCAATAAAATTATATGCACTCTCCTTATTCGACCGCGTTTATGGAGTTCCTGCAAACAATTCCGGCTCTGTTGAAAGCCTTGTTAAACATTCTTCACGATTAGGTCCCCTACAATTTCAGGACGGGACATTATTCACAACCATTAAAGGAGCACCTAGGGTTTACATGACTCCACGCGACTTCGCGCGTGTCGGATGGTTCTGGCTGAACAAGGGAAAATGGAACGGACAGCAGCTCTTGCCTGCTAATTATTTTAATGATTATATGAAACCTCAGGTTTCAGGTTCTTTACCTAAATCTACACAAGCGACAACAGATTATCTCGGAATCGACACGATGGGTGGCGGTACTAATCAGACTCCTTACGGTCCAGGAATTTATGGTTATAATTGGTGGTTCAACGGTTTTGTAGGGACATCAGGAAATAGGGCGTGGCCAGATGCACCTGCCGATACATTCCAAGCGAATGGACACTTTAATCAGGAAATCATGACCGTAATACCGAGCTTAAATATGGTTGTTGCTGTACGTGGTAACTGGGGAACTTTTGAGCCGGGGAATGCAGCGGCCGGAATGAATCAGAATCTTAAGTTGCTGAAAGAAGCCGTGTCTGGAACCGACTTGCCAAGAGTGTTTCCAGGGACAAGTTGGGTCGAGAAGACTCCTGCAGAATTAGGTGTGAACTCAGCGCAACTTAACAGTGCAATGTCATATCTTGCAAGTGTATCAGGCAGCCAGGGGACGACAAGAGCAGTTGTCGTAAAGTCAGGATATATAATATGGAAAGGCAATGATATAGATACTGTGCAGAATGTCTGGTCGGTAGGAAAGTCCTTTACAAGCACTGTGTTCGGGTTGTTGATTGATGAGAATAAGGCAACATTGAACACTCTTGGGAAGAATTACGTGTCCTCGCTCAATTCCCAGTATCCCGTGGTTACCCTGAAACAATTTGCAACGCACACATCGGGGTACAATGCCGTTGGGGGTGACCAGTCAACCACCCCCTTTACGCCCACGACGCCCAGGTATTTCCCAGGGGCAAATTTCTCTTATTGGGACGCGGCCATGAACCAGTTCGGAAATGTTTTGACAAGGATTGCCCAAGAACCTATGGAAACTTACTTTAAGAGAAAGATTGCGGACCCCATCGGAATGGATGATGCGAAGTGGGACTGGGGCGACTGGGGAACGATGGACGGCTACGTCGTCAATGGTGGGGCTGGCAACAACAACAAGGGCATAACCATATCCGCACGCGAGCTTGCGAGGTTCTGTTACCTGTACCTGAGCAACGGGACGTGGAACGGCCAGCAGATCATAAGCAAGTCATGGATTCAGCAAGCAACTTCACCTCAGGTATCTCAGAGTCTTCCAGGATATGTGAAGGCATACGGCTACAACTGGTGGACAAACAGCCGAGGCGACTTGTGGCCGGATGCATCCACTAGCGCGTATGCAGCCCAAGGATTCAACAACAACCGCTGCCTGGTGCTGCCCGAGTGGGACATGGTAGTCGTGAGGATAGGGACTTCGGGCAATCTTGATGACTACGGCACGTACGTCAACGAGTTCCTAACCCGGCTCGAGCCCGCGGTGTCGGGTGGCCAGGTGGCCGGTGCCTCAACTGAGCTGCCGCGTACGGGAGGAATGCCGATTGATGGCGCGCTCTACCTTTCGTGGCTGGTCCCGTTCCTCAAGCCTAAGCGTGCCAAGAAGGAAGTAGCATAGCAGTAGCTCCTGCCACGGCGCTGTCCTGAAGGTAATTAGTCTGGTCATGGACATGAACCCAAACAGCTCAATGCCGCAGGTGGAACATTCGATTGTCCCAGGGAGGTACCGCCACTTTAAGGGTGATGAGGTGGAGGTTTTGGGTACGGCGTTCCAAAGTGAAACGCTGGAGGAGTTTGTAGTGTATCGGCACATTACCGGCCAGCGCACCGGAGAACCCTATTGGTGGGTGCGCCCGGCTGCCATGTTTATGGAGCTGGTAGAGGTTAATGGTAAGCAGGTGCCACGGTTTGAGCTTATAGGTTAAATTTTTGTGCCAGCCCTTTTTACTCTTACCGGCGTGGTGGCACCTGGTAGTCAGCGCGGGCGAAGTTTGGGGTTCCCCACCGCCAACTTAAACGTGCCAGCCGAAGGTTTGGCTGATGGCATATATCTGGCCTATACATTTTTCAACAGTGAACGCTTGGCGTCACTCCTCTTTATTGGTTCGGCCTTAACTTTCGGTGAGACTGTGCGCAAGGTTGAGGTGTACCTGCTGGACACGGCTGGCGATTGGTATGGGCGCGAGGTGCGGGTAGAAGCGCTTAAGAAAGTGCGGGACAATCTGAAGTTCGCCTCGGCTGAGAAGCTTGTTGCGCAGATACAGCGAGACGAGGCTGAGGCGCGGGCGTTCTTTGGTGGCGCAGAGAGCGATTCCTAGGCTACTATTAAGACTATGAACAACTACCGTACCGGTCCTTGGTTGGTGGCCCTAGCTGCTTTTTTGTGGGCCTTTGATGCGCCCTTCCGTTCCCACCTCACGCAAGAGTTATCCTCTACTACCATAGTTTTCTTGGAGCACGTGCTTATTGGCATTATTGTGCTCTTTGGCTTATGGGCGTACGTTAAAGAGCTTAAAAAGCTTACCTGGCGTGGCTGGCTGGCGGTGGCCTTTATTGGTTTTGGTGGTTCGGCGCTCGCCACGGTGATGTTCACCCAAAGCTTTCACTACGTAAATCCCTCGGTGGCCATTCTTTTGCAAAAAGTGCAGCCGCTGGTAGCTATCCTGCTGGCCGTAGCCGTATTACGGGAGCGGCTTAGCCGAACGTTTTGGCTATGGGCGCTGGCGGCGGTGGCTGGTGCTTACCTACTCTCGTTTCCCGAGCTTGCGCCTGGGAGCCTTAGTTTAAATGGTGGAGCAATGGGCGTACTCTTGGCGCTGGGGGCCGCTGCGCTATGGGGAGGTTCCACGGTTTTTGGCCGCTACCTCTTGAAAGATTTATCCTTTCAGGCCATGACCGCCCTGAGGTTTCTCTCCGCCCTCGTCTTCCTTTTTATTTTAGAGGCGTACTACGGTCGTTTAGCCGAGGCCAGCCTGGCTTCGGGTCGTGATTGGCTGTACGTTTTCATTATCGCTATTGTGGCCGGATTTATTTCCTTGCTCATTTACTACCGCGGGCTCACGTACACCTCGGCCTCAGTTGCTACGTTGGCGGAATTGGTTTTTCCTTTGGCTGCAGTTGTCATCAATTGGATATTCTTGGACGCCGCCTTATCGGCCGTGCAGCTGGTGGGTGGTGCACTGCTACTCTTTGCCATTACTAGGCTTTCGCTCGTCAACACCGCTCTTGAGCGTACGCCTGCAGCCTCGTCGTAGTAGGTTATGTTAGGAATCCTGGCCGCGCTGGGCGCGCTGTTGTCCTGGGGGTTTGGTGATTTTTCCATCCAGCGTGCTACGCGCGCCTTTGGCGATGTGCGCACGCTTATTTTTATTGGGCTGGCCGGCATTATTGGTTTGTTCCCCTTTGTTTATGACGAGATTGTGCCGCTCCTAGCCGATAGAGGCAGGATGTTGCTGCTGGTTGTTACTGGTTTAGTAGTGTTCGTGGCAGCTATTTTGGATTTTGAGGCCCTAAAGCAAGGCAAAATAGCCGTAATCGAACCTGTTTTGGCCTTTGAGCTGCCAGTGGCAGTGGCCTTGAGTACGGTTTTTTTGAGTGAACAGCTTACTCCCATGCAGCTCGGCTTATCCGCCGCCACCTTTGGTGGGATTGTGCTGTCGGTAACCCAGCACCACTCCCACCTGCACTACCACCACCGCCTGCTCGAGCCTGGGGTTATTCTAGCTATGGCTGGGGCTATTGTGATGGGAGGGGTGAATTTCTTGGTGGGGGTATCAAGCCAGCAAACGTCCCCGCTCATGGCGATATGGTTCACGAATGTTATTTTTACTGTTCTTTCCCTGGCATACCTGGTGTGGCGGGGCGATGTGTATGGGCTTTTTCGTGGTGTGCGCCAACGCCCCGGCCCGGTAATTGCGGTTTGCGTACTGGATAATCTAGCCTGGATTTTTTATGCTTTTGCTGCCAGCCTCATCCCCATTGCCATTGCTACCACTATTTCCGAGAGTTATATCGCGCTCGCGGTGTTGCTGGGGCTGGTAATAAATAAGGAGAAATTGCAAAAACACCAACTAGCTGGCGTTGTTATCGCTGTGTTGGCCGTTATCCTGCTCTCTTTTACTCTCTAAGTTGTCGTTCACCAAAATTTTTCAGCCTTGACGCTTACCACTAGCTCGTGTAAGCTCTTTTCAAATATAAAAATAATCTTTCCGTTCGTCAGCGGCCGGGCTAAGGTAGTCCGCATGCAAGGCCTAGCGGTAAAAAACATGACGGGTTGGCCGGCCCTCTATTATAAGGAGGGTTGTGGATTTAAAGAACCACTAGCTCCGCCGTTGATATTTCATCTATAAAATCTGCCGTAGCTCAGTGGTAAGAGCAGGCGTCTGATAAACGCAAGGTCGCTGGTTCGGAGTCCAGTCGGCAGCACAAAATTACGGCTTAGAGATAATCGTTTTTAAAAGCGATTTCTCTGAGCCACTTTTTCTTTGCTTGCCAGATTACCTTTTGAGACCTATATTTGTTATATGAACATTCAAGTAGTTACTAAACTTCCCCGCGGCGCTGGGTACAACCTGGCGCTTACTTACTTTAGTAAAGATAAGCCAGGCGTCCATCCTTTTTTTGGCTTGTTGCGCCAGGGAGAAAGGCGGCTGGTAGAGAGCTACTTTCGTAATAAAGATTTTACCGGTAAGGCTTCTGAGGCCAAAGCCTTACCGCGCATCGGCAAGGGTAAAATCATCCTCATTGGCTTAGGCGAGCGTACTAAGTGGAATTTACGCAAAGCGACATTATGCTCGCGTCGGGTAGTAAGCTTGGCCAAGCAAGAGAAATTAAGCCAGGTTAATTTGGCTTTGGCGCCGTTGCTGGTTTTTGTCCTGGAGGCTCAGAGGTTGGCGCAGATAGTTACTGAGAACGCGTTTATGGCCGATTACGAGTTCACCCGTTATCGTAGCGCCAAGGAGACTAAGACAGAGTTCAAGAATCTGGTGCTGGTAGTTGAGGCTAAAGAAATGGCCGGGGCCCAAGCTGGGATTCGTGTGGGTAAGGTAGTTGGTGAGCATGTGAATGCGGCGCGGGACCTAGGGAACATTCCGGGTGGCGAGATGACGCCCAAGCTTTTGGCCGAAGCTGCGCGTGGAGCTGGGCGCGAACACAAGTTCAAGGTGCAGGTGCTCGGGGTGGCTGAAATGAAAAAGCTCGGTATGGGGGCGGTACTGGGCGTGGCACGAGGCTCGGCTGAAGAGCCCAAGTTCGTCATTATGGAATATAACGGCGGGAAGAAAAAAGATAAGCCGTTGGTGTTCGTGGGCAAGGGAGTAACGTTCGATACCGGAGGCTTGAATCTAAAGCCTGAAAAAGGCATGAACGACATGCACCTAGATATGTCGGGTGGGGCGGCGGTTATAGCCGCTCTGAGCGCCGTGGCCACATTGAAATTACCACTCAATGTGGTTGGTCTTGTGCCAGCAGTGGAGAATATGCCAGGGAGCGCTGGGTACCGGCCTGGAGATGTACTAAAGAGCCTATCGGGCAAAACTATTGAGGTATTGAATACCGAT
Source organism: Candidatus Veblenbacteria bacterium (assembly GCA_030700105.1). Classification (GTDB taxonomy): domain Bacteria; phylum Patescibacteriota; class Patescibacteriia; order Veblenbacterales; family UBA10138; genus JAUYKG01. The sequence goes on along the minus strand of JAUYKG010000036.1, from coordinate 7,133 downwards.
GCCGAGGGCCGTGTTATCCTGGCTGACGCTTTGGCTTACGCCGCACGCTATAAGCCACAGCTGGTGGTTGACGTGGCTACCTTAACTGGTGCTTGTATGGTGGCGTTGGGCACACATGCTTCAGGCCTCATGACGCCCGAGCCTAAGTTACAAACTGAGCTTATGGAGGCGGGTGAAGCTTCGGGCGACTACGTTTGGCCATTGCCCATGTGGGATGAATATGAGGATGAGGTGAAGGGCACATTCGGCGACGTGGCCAATCTGGGTAAGTCCGGCTACGGTGGCGCCATTACCGGCGCCATGTTCTTAAAGCAGTTTGCCACTGGCTACCCCTGGGCGCACCTGGATATTGCCGGCCCCATGAAAATTGTGGAAGGACAGTACCTTAGTAAGGGCGCGAGCGGGGTGGGAACACGGCTCCTCATTGAGCTCGCCCGTCAGCGGGCTCGCCCCGCCTTGGCGGCGGTTGCCAAGGGTGCTAAGAAGGTGTAGGTTGGTTTCAAGAGACCTCTAATACACTAATCTTTAGACTTATGAAGAAGCTTATTGCTTCTGTTTCCAGCGCCTTGTTCTATGGCGCGCCAGCCATTGCTTTGGCACAGTTGGGCGACCTTTCCAACTTGGGATTAAACGAGTTCTCTCAGAACACCAACCTCGGTACCAACATCGAGCTCATTTCGAGCATTGCCCGTATTATCAACATCCTCCTAGGATTCCTAGGTGTGCTCGCGGTAGTGCTGGTGCTGTGGGGCGGTTTTAAGTGGATGACAGCGGCAGGCGAGGAGAGCAAGATAGAAGAGGCCAAGAAGCTCATGGGTGCCGGCGTGATTGGTTTAGTCATCATTTTGGCTGCTTACGCCATTACCGCCTTTGTGGTGAACCAGTTAGTGGAGGCTACCGGCTACAACGGTTAGTGTTTATTCGGAGTTGTTAGAGTAAGTTGGGTATTATTTCGGATAGGGCCTTGTACACCGATGGTTAAATCTATAAAAAATCTTATAGCTTCAGCAAGTAGTTTACTCTGGTATGGTTTGCCGGCTCTAGCTCTGGCTCAGCCGCAGTTTCAGAATGGCTCTCTGGGTTTGCAGGAGTTTGGTACTCATACAAACTTGGGCACTCAGGTTGATCTTATCCCCGCGGTAGCGCGCATTATTAATATCTTACTTGGTTTCTTGGGTGTGTTGGCGGTAGTGCTGGTGTTGTGGGGTGGTTTTAAGTGGATGACCGCGGCAGGCGAGGAGAGCAAGATAGAAGAGGCCAAGAAGCTTATGGGCGGCGGAGTGGTTGGTTTGATAATAATTTTGGCTGCTTACGCCATTACCGCTTTTGTGGTTAGTCAGCTCACCGCAGCTACTAATTTTCGAGGCACGTAATTAGCACGTTAAGTTCTTTAGGTAGCGTCTCGTTGGTAAGCGCGGCGTTGCTTTTGTGTAACTGATAGTGGGGCCGTTGGGTACATGCAGGTAGTCGCTATCAGGCTTTGGGGCACTTGCCTTGACAAGAAGGGGTAGTTCCCGTATACTTACATTGCTGTTAAAAGTTATCCACAATTAAAAGCAGCATATCCTATGCGCAACAAGAGTCTTAAATTTGTATCCCAAAGCGGCCCCTCAGGGGTGTGACGATCCGTTATTATTGTGTGTCCGTCCAGTCGCTTGGGAGTCAGGCGACTTTTTGTTGCCCATTAAGAGTTCTTTAACAAATGAATATCTGGAGTAGAAATAAGCAATAAGTTAGTTAGTGAATATCTATTTATTCTTGTGGTTAAACCAATTAAGTGCAGATGGTGGATGCCTTGGTATGGAATGACGATGAAGGACGTAGCAGCCTGCGATAAGCCTCGGTGAGGTGGCAAGCAACCTTTGACCCGGGGATTTCCGAATGGGGTAACCCGGTCCGATGGAAGATCGGATCATCACAATCTGAATACATAGGGTTGTGAAGGCAACCTGGGGAAGTGAAACATCTCAGTACCCAGAGGAAGAGAAAACACCGATACGTGGTTCTGTGACTATCACCCGCGAAACGTTAGCGGGCGGTAGTAGCAGTGCCACAGATTCCCGGAGTAGTGGCGAGCGAAACGGGAACAGCCCAAACTTAGGAGCGCTTGAACTGCGATGCGTGCGTATCTTTGATAGGCACGAAGCGCGGTTTGACGGCTCATTCGGCCAATGTGTTTCTAAGCGTTGTAAGAGGGTAGCGTCCCAGGGGTGAATGAACCCTGGGAGGAGAATAATGAATCAAAACTTTCCTAGTCGAACGGCCTGGAACGGTCGGCCAGAGCAGGTGACAGCCCTGTAGGCGAAAGGAGTTTTGTGCTCCTAGTTACCATTCTTGAGTACCACGGGACTCGTGAAATCCAGTGGGAATCCGGCGCGACTATGCGTCAAGGCTAAATACATTCCATAACCGATAGTGAACTAGTACCGTGAGGGAAAGGTGAAAAGCACCCCGGTGAGGGGGATGAAATAGTACCTGAAACCATCTGCTTACAAGGAGTCAGAGCGCTTACCACTTCAGCGTAGGTTTTTTGCTTACGGCCCTCGTGCCAGTCAGTTACCGTACCACCTGTAACACAGGGAGGCGGCTGAATCTGGAACCGAGCTGTAGGCGAACCTGCGCTGAAGTGGTGCGTGATGGCGTGCCTATTGAAGAATGAGCCAACGAGTTAGCTGGTAGTAGCGCGATTAAGTCCTACGGGACGAAGTCAAAGTGAAAGCGAGGCTTAAAGGCCGTCCTGAGTTTGAAAAGTGGCTTGTTCCCCTCGTGGGAGCATTCCGCTTTTCTTACTCAAACGCTGCTATCACTAGACCCGAAACCGGGTGAGCTAGCCATGGCCAGGGTGAAGCACGGGTAATACCGTGTGGAGGCCCGAACCCACGCGTCGTGCAAAACGCGGGGATGAGTTGTGGCTAGGGGAGAAATTCCAATCGAACTCGGTAATAGCTGGTTCTCCTCGAAATAGCTTTAGGGCTAGCCTGTTCTATATTTCCTGATGGTAGAGCACTGAATGGGTCTCCGTGGCGCAAGCCTAGGTGACCCAACCAAACTCCGAATGTCAGGAAACTTAAGGAATGGAGTCAGAGCGTGAGGGCTAAGCTTCACCGCTCAAAAGGGAAACAGCCCATGATCACCAAATAAGGTCCCTAAATTCCAGCTCAGTGTTAAAGGCGGTCTCGTCGCTTAAACAACCAGGAGGTTGGCTTAGAAGCAGCCACCCTTTAAAGAAAGCGTAACAGCTCACTGGTCTAGCGACTTGGCGCCGAAAATGTACCGGGGCTTAAGCTGGATACCGAATTTGTGGGCCCTGTACCGTTACTGGTACAGGGCGGTAGAGGAGCGTTCTGAGCAGCTGTGAAGTCGGACCCGTGAGGGCCGGTGGAGCGCTCAGAAGTGCGAATGTTGGCATAAGTAGCAAAAAGACTAGTGAAAACCTAGTCCACCGTAAACCTAAGGTTTCCTGGGCAACGCAAATCGACCCAGGGTGAGGCGGGCCTAAGGCGAGGCCGAAAGGCGTAGCCGATGGACAGCAGGTTAATATTCCTGCCCCGCCGCAAGGTTCCAATGGGGTGACGTCGTTGTGAAGGTTCTGCGCGATTTGGTTATGCGCGTGGCTTGAGTGGCCGTGCTCGGCAGGTAAATCCGCCGAGCATAAGCGGTTGCTTGGGACGCAGGGAAAGGGGCAACCCAGACCCAATAGAACTGGAATGACGGCCTAGAAAACCCCCTAGGGTTAACCTAGCGGCGACCGTACCGGAAACCGACACAGGTGGGTGAGGCGAGTAGCCTCAGGTGTACGAGAGAACCCTCGTTTAGGAACTCGGCAATACAACGGCCGTAACTTCGGAATAAGGCCTGCCCCGCGCAAGCGGGGCCGCAGTGAACGACGTCAACCGACTGTTTACCAAAAACACAGGTCCCTGCTAAGCCGTAAGGCGATGTATAGGGGCTGATGCCTGGCCAGTGTCAGAACGTTAAGGTAAGAGGTCATTCCGCCGCAAGGCGGAGGCAGCCTTGAACTGAAGCGCTGATGAACGCCGGCGGTAACTATAACCGTCCTAAGGTAGCGAAATTCCTTGTCGGGTAAGTTCCGACCTGCACGAATGGCATAACGAGTTGACGACTGTCTCAACGAGGGACTCGGTGAAATTGCAAGACCCGTGAAGATGCGGGTTACCCACGGCTAGACGAAAAGACCCCGTGAAGCTTTACTACAGCTTGGTATTGAGCGTTAGGAGTGCTTGCTCAGCATAGGTGGGACGCTTTGAAGCCCTGACTCCGGTTGGGGTGGAGCGGAAATATGAGATACCACCCTAGTGATTTTAGCGTTCTAACCCCACGCCGTTATCCGGCTGGGGGACAGTATCTGGCAGGTAGTTTGACTGGGGCGGTCGCCTCCTAAAATGTAACGGAGGCGTTTACTAAGGTTGGCTAGCTCCCGATGGAAACGGGAGTGGTAGGGCAAACCCATAAGCCAGCTTTACTGCAAGGGCGACAACCCGAGCAGTTGCGAAAGCAGAAGTTAGTGATCCGACGATCCAATATAGGATGGTCGAAGCTCAACGGATAAAAGTTACTCCGGGGATAACAGGCTGATCGGGTCCAAGAGTCCACATCGACGACCCGGTTTGGCACCTTAACATATCGGGGTGCATAAACAGTGATGTTTATCCAATATTTTCGTTTAAATTGTTTTGTTAGTTTAGACAGGACCAAAGACCATAATCGGCTTATAACGGTGAACCCGTCATCCATCATCCGCCAACTGGCGGAGGTGGATCGGCAACACCGTGGGAAGTCGTCCCGCTTAGCGGGATTGACCCCGTAACGACTGACCCGAAAGGGGAGATTTTCGTCCGCCCGGAAAGGCGGGTGGAGATAATACGCCGACACTTGCTACGCAAACACTGAGATTACGCGGGTCACGTTCCGTCCCTTTGGCGGAATCCGCTACCATCCAGAGCAAGCAGAAGATATAGTCTACGCCACATGAAAGTGTGGAAACGAGTACGATGTCGGCTCATCGCATCCTGGGGCTGGAGAAGGTCCCAAGGGTTTGGCTGTTCGCCAATTAAAGCGGTACGCGAGCTGGGTTCAGAACGTCGTGAGACAGTTCGGTCTCCTGTCTGTCGTGGGCGCTCGAAACTTGAGAAGGCTCTTCCCTAGTACGAGAGGACCGGGAAGAACGAACCTCTAGTGTACCAGTTGGTCTACCAAGGCCATCGCTGGGTAGCTACGTTCGGCACGGATAAACGCTGAAAGCATCTAAGTGTGAAGCCGTCTTCAAGATTAGGTTTCGTTATAGGAACCAGGGAGAATACCTGGTTGATAGGTGGCAGGTGTAAGGCCCGCAAGGGTTTGAGCCGAGCCATACTAATCGTCCGAAGGTTTAACCACAAGAATGAATAGATAATTACTTCGCACCTTACATACCATATAATGGAAAAACAAACCCGAGATGGCCTGCGCCTGGCGCTCGCCCTACTCCTCGTTACACTGCTCGTTGGCCTGGTGTTCTATTTTACCCCACCAGTGCTCTCCGGGCAGTAAACCCTTAAAACCTGCCTACCGCAGGCAGGCACGCTAGACTTTTTGGTGCTTCAAGCTAAATGTATCTAGGGTATAGAATTCTCGTGCTTCAAGCCAAGGGGCAACACCTCTTCCCATCCCGAACAGAGCCGTTAAGCCCTTGAGCGCCGATGATACTCGGACATTAGTCCGTGGGAAAGTAGGCCAGCGCGAGAATTGTATACCTTAGCTATAAGCTTAGGCAGATAATCGCCAAAACGTAGAGGCGTGTTTTTTGTATACCTTGGCAAGGTTGACATGTACACTAAAATTAACTAAGGTATATGAAATAATAAAAAACAATTCTTTAAAAAAGGAGTTAATCATGAGTCCCAAAAGCTATGGCGCCATTGTTGGTTTTTCTGTTAACAAAGAAGAAACCATAGAGTTACCGCCTAATAGTGACGGCCTTTCCAAGGTTACTCTACAAATTCTACCCCGTACGGTGTCGGGTAGTTCACTTAATGTGGTAAGAACATTAGTTTCTTTAGGATCGGCGGCTAAGCTTTTATACACAGTGGGGCATGATCTGCACTCCCACGACGTGATAGAAGCCCTTACCGGATGGTCAATTGATGGTTTTCCTCTACCCGTAAGAGTAGGCACACCCAGAACAATAGTAGTCATACCGAGCGATCCGAAGGAGACTAAGCTCTATTGCCACAAACCTTTATATGACAAAGAGTTGATAAAAGGTGTGTGTGGTGATGTTCGCGAACAGGTAGGGCTATGCCAACCTAATTATGTGGTTGCTACGGGGGTTAGGTCTGAAGACCTTATCCTTGTGCAGGCGTTATTTGAGGGGCTGGGGAAAAAAGTCCTGAACCCTTCGTATGAGTTGATGAAAAATTACTATTCCGTAGTGCAAGTAATGAGTTACGGCCTCGATCTGTTAGTTATGAATCACGAGGAAGTATGCGCTGGTCTTGACAAGCCAGTGAGCGACTTCGAACCTGATGCCGATATAGTAAAACTTTTTGAGCTACTGCATGCTCAGGCGTTACTGGTTACATATAATTCAAATGGGGCTTTCTACCGTACTAAAACAACTGGAATTCACCAGCCGTCGCTGTCTGTAGATGTAATTGATCCAACCGGCGCAGGGGACGCTTTTCTTGGTGGATTTTTACACTGTCAGCTTGAAGGTTTTTCAATTGAGCGTTCCATGGAGTTCGCTGCTGCTTGTGCAGCAGCTAAAATTAGGAAAGTTGGTGGGTCCAATGTGCCCACCATGGAGGAGGTAAAAGAATTCTTAAGGTAATTTCAGAGCCAATTCGGTTAACCGAATTGGCTCATTTCATTTGCTCAAAATTAATCCTGTGCTACGCTCGTAAGGTATGAAAACGGTTCGGCGTGAGGTTATATTGGATTTTGACTACACCGTCTTTGATGCTGGGCGGTTTAAGCAAGCCCTGGCCCGTTCGCTTAAGCGCTTGGGGGTATCTCCTGAGGTATTTTTCAATATGTACCCCCGAGCAGTTCATCGTGGTGGCGGGCAGTATAGTTATGAACCCCTATCCCACCTCAGGCTGCTCAAGGGGGAATACCCCAAGTTAGGGTTAACA
>JAUYKG010000021.1 GCA_030700105.1 Candidatus Veblenbacteria bacterium | reverse complement strand
CCCACCTGCGCCCAGGTGTACAGGCGCTCCATATGTTCGTACGCCACGTTCACGCAGCCGTGGCTTTGGGGCTTGCCAAAATTATTGTGCCACCAGGCGCCGTGGATGTAGTAGGAATATCCTTTACCCCAGGCAAAGCGCAAGTTCCATTTGGTATTCGGGTAATCAAAATTGATTCCGCGGTAGTGTACGATGTCCCGCTTGGCAATAACGTCAAATTCCCCTACGGGCGTGGGAGTGCGCGGCAGGCCGCTCGAAATAGCGAACTCTTCCAGAATTTTGCCGCCCAAAGAGTACGCTAGTTTTTGAGCCTTAAGGTCCACGCTGATCAGTTTTTCCAGTTTGGAATCTGGAGAGGCATTGAGTGGATTATAGGCTGCCCGCACTTCGGTGCCGTCCAAGTACAAGTCGCCGTCCGAATCCGGCTCTTTAATGCCAGTACTAAGTGCGAGCTCCCAAGCGTCCACTAGGTAATCGTTGTCGCTGTCTACTTCAGTGAGTTTTTTACCAAAAAAGCGCGGGCTAAAGCCGTGCTCAATTTCAAGCTTATCAGGGTAACCATCCGCGTCGGTGTCTGCCAGGGCGGGGTCGGTAGCGTAGGTCTTTGTTTCTTCTTCATCCGTTAACCCGTCGTTGTCCGTGTCAGTAGCGGCCCAGGTGCCGGTGGCCAAGGTTAACCCACTTATAAAAAGCGCGCAAATAAAAAAGACTTTGAGCATTTTTTGTTTTTATATCTTTACTATAACACAGAAACAGAATTTTTTCAAGCCGTTTTTACTCTAGTGTGTAAAAAGTGCCTGCCAGGTAGTTGTTAACTATTTTACGGCTGGGCGGGAAAAGATTTTCCGGCAGGTCGTTAAGCGGGAACCAACGCCATTCAGTGATCTCTTCCGGTTCCAGAGCTTTGGGCTCGCCAGTAAAGTCTTCGGATAGTAGGCCAACAGTGACAAAGTGAACGCCTATGACGAGATTATGCTCGCTCGAAACACAAATTACAACAAAGCGCTCGCCAACCAAGTCTGTTTCCTCCGTGAGTTCGCGGCTAGCGGCCGCTTCAAAACTCTCACCATGGTGAATCTTCCCACCCGGCATGGTCCAGCTGCCCTCGCCCTTAAGTTCGCTGTCGGCCTTGGTGGGGTCGCTGTTCCGTAAGCCGAGCAGCACCTGACCTTGTTTAAGAACCATCACACCAACCCCTGCGCCACTAATTCCTGTTTCAGTCATGAATGTAGTATATCATAAGCCGAGTAAATTCATTCGTGGTATAACGGCCACTTCTTTATAGTACTATTCTATAGAATAGTACTATAAAGAGGGCGGTACTTTACTTTCCCGTCCGTTTTGCTAGGCTAGCGGCATATGCAAGAAGCTGAGTTAGTCAGAAATATCCAGGCTCTGAAGACGCGGGTCCAGGAAGCCCGGAACTGGCTTTGACCCGGACAAGCTGATAGCCGAGAGCAAGGCCTTGGAGCTGGCTATGCAAGAGCCTGCTTTTTGGCAGGACCAGGCGCGTGCGCGCCAAGTAACCTCCCGGCATGATGAGCTAAAGCAGGAATTGGATGAACTGGCGAGTTTGGAAAAAGAGATTGCCGATGCACTGGAGTTGGCGCAGGCTGACCAAGCCGACCAATCATTGAGCCTACGGGAAGAACTGGAAAAAGTTTACTCGGGTTTGCTTAAGCGTTTGGAAGCGCTGGAATTTAAAAAACTTTTGAGTGGTGAGTACGATAGCGCCAACGCCATGGTGGTGGTGCACGCCGGCGCGGGCGGTACGGACGCGCAGGATTGGGCGCAGATGCTCTTGCGTATGCTGATGAGGTTTTGCGAACACCAAGCTTGGCGAGTGGAAATTTTGGACGAATCAAAAGGGCAGGAGGCTGGGATTAAGTCGGCGCTCATTAAGGTTAGCGGTTATTATGCGTACGGCTACCTGAAAGCCGAAGCTGGAGTGCACCGCTTGGTGCGAATTTCTCCTTTTGACGCCGAGAAAATGCGCCACACCAGTTTCGCCTTGGTGGAAGTGCTACCCGAGCTGCCGGACGTGGCCGAAGTTGAGATTGACCCTAAGGATATTCGTATAGATACGTTCATGTCCTCGGGGCACGGCGGGCAGAGCGTGAACACCACCTACTCCGCCGTACGTATAGTGCACATTCCTACCGGCATTACCGTTACCTGCCAAAATGAGCGTTCGCAGACTCAGAATAAGGAGCAGGCTATGAAGTACCTTAGGGCCAAGCTCTGGCAATTGGAGTGGGGGAAGCAGCAGGAGGAGAAAAAGAAGCTGCGCGGCGAGTATAGGGAGGCGGCTTGGGGGAACCAAGCGCGCTCCTACGTGCTACAGCCGTACCAGTTAGTGAAAGATCACCGTACGAATTACGAAGAAACCAATCCCCAGAGCGTTTTGGATGGTGACTTGAGTGGTTTTATTGAGGCCAGGTTAAAGCAGTTGGCGGCCGAGCCCAAGACATAGGCATAACCGTATGGAACAGGGTGGAGCACAGGCACTAGCACAGTTAAGAACGCATCAGCTTCACCCCGCCCTCGTGTTTCGTTACCTTGCTCTGGGGTTGCTCGGAGGGTTTGTAATTGGATACTGGATCGCGCTGCCCTGGACCACAGTCTTGGTCGCTCTAGTGCTCGTGGGTTTGTTTGGTTATGTTATCACAGGCGTGCGTCCGGTGGCGTTTGTGGTCGTTGGGATTCTGGTGGCGCTACTGCGCGGCAACGGGCTCGTGCCGCCTCCACCAGATGGTTCGTTCTTAGGTGCGAGAGAATTCACTGCGCAGGTGGCGGAGTTGCCACGTGTGAGCGAGCGAGCAGTGCGTTATGTGGTGGAGCCAGAGGGAATAGCGGGGCCGAATCGCGTACTCATAACTTCGCGCCCGTGGCCGAACTTTACTTACGGCGATACATTGCGCGTACGCTGCGGCGAGGTTGAGTCGGTAACGTTCGCTAGCTACACCAACCGTGGTATTTGGCGCCAGTGTGCTTTTCCCGAGCTGGGGCTTGTGGCTTCCTCAGCGCCCGGTTTGCGCTCATGGTTGCTTTTGGCTAGGCGGGAAGCAGGCGATATCGTGCGTCGGCTTACCCCTGAGCCATACGCCACCCTGGCCACCGGCATGTTGTGGGGCGATGACGCTGGCTTGCCGCGCGAACTCACCGAGGCTTTCCGGCGCACTGGTACCACACACCTGCTCGCCGTGTCGGGTTTCAACGTTATGGTATTAAGTCGCGTATTGTTTTGGCTCTTTATTGCGCTAGGCTTGTGGCGGCGGCAGGCGAGTCTGGCTGTGCTTGTTTTGATAGGTCTCTTCGTGCTGTTTAGTGGGGCCGAGCCCGCGGTAGTGCGGGCCGGCACCATGGGCTCTATTCTTTTACTTGGTCAGCTCCTGGCGCGGCGGGCTGATAAGCTAAACGTGCTCAGCGGTACAGCCGCCGCCATGCTTTTGCTGGTACCCCGCTTGGTGGTGGATTTGGGATTCCAACTCTCGTTCGCTGCTATGGCCGGGCTCATGTACCTGGCGCCTATTTTGCAACATAAGTTCAGCTGGTTGCCTAGCCTCTTGGGCTTGCGGCAATCGGCGGCTGAAACCGTGGCAGCTACGCTCGTGACTACACCCCTCATCTTGGGCCGAGTAGACCAGCTTTCGCTGGTGGCGCCGCTTGCCAACCTTTTGGTAGCGCCCGTGATCGTGTTAGTGTATTGGTTCGGCTTGTCACTTTTGCCTCTGAGCGCATTGGGTAGCATAACAGCCTTGCCCGCGGCTTGGTTGTTAACGGCCGTGCTGGTTTACCTTACCAGTGTAGTGAACTGGCTGGCGAACCTACCTTGGGCGGCCGCCCCGGCTAGTACGATTACTTGGGTGTTGGTGGTGCTCGGCTATCTCGTGTTCGCGTGGTGGCTCGTACCACAGGAGAACCGTGTTAAACTATGGCAGGGCATTAAAGCTGACCAATGAAGACGAAACTGAAAAGTAAATGGGTTGGAGTAGTAGCTGCTTTGGTGGTGATTGGCATCGCCTGGGTGTGGCAGCAGAGCACACCCCCTGCTTTCACGGTTACGTTCTTCAACGTAGGCCAGGGTGACGCTGCATTGGTTCGTACCGTTGCCGGGCAAACCATACTGGTGGATGGCGGTCCAGATAGGACCATTCTCAGCAAGCTTGGTGCGGCCCTGCCTTGGGGAGAGCGCACTATAGATCTGGTAATACTTTCGCACCCGCACGCTGATCATGTTAGCGGCTTAAACTACGTGCTGGAGCGTTACCGTGTGCGCCAAGTACTCGTAACCGGGGCAGTACACACCACACCGGAGTACCTGAGGTTCCTGGAACTCCTCAAGGAGCAGGGTTTGCCGGTGGCTTTGGCGCGGGCGGGGCAGACCGTGGAATTGGCGGGCGGAGTACGGGTGGAGGTGCTGTGGCCGCAGGAATCATTTTTAGGGAAAGAGGTTCCCGACCTTAACGCCACCTCTATTGTTAATCGCGTGGTGTACGGCTCCACCGCCGTACTCTTTACTGGTGATACGCCCGAAGAGAACGAAAGCTCTCTACTAGCTAGTGGGGCGGAAGTAGAAGCTCAGCTCCTCAAGGTGGCGCACCAGGGCAGCCGAACCTCTTCCAGTCCAGCTTTTCTGCGGGCGGTGTCGCCGCAGGTGGCGGTTATTTCCGTAGGCCAGAACAGTTACGGCCATCCGCACGCGGAGGTGGTGGAGCGTTTGCGCGAGCTGGTGCCTCAAGTGCTACGCACCGATGAGGAAGACGATATTACCTTTATGAGCGACGGGCAGAGCTTTACTCGCCAGCGCCCACACTTGCCTTTTCTCCAGTTTGTGTTACCATAGCTCACACGCATATGTCGAAATCCAAGACCAAGGTTTTAATAGTGGAAGACGACCCCACGCTGCGGGATATGTACGCCACCAAGTTCGAGAGTGAAGGGTTTGAGGTGCTGAAGGCTGGGAACGGAGAGGAAGGTTTGGAGCTCGCGCGCACCAAGAAACCAGAGGCTATACTGCTCGACGTTATGATGCCCAAGCTGGACGGCTTTGCCACACTCAAGGAGATACGGGCCGATAAGAATTTAAAGAAACTGCCGGTTGTTATGCTTACTAACTTGGGGCAGGAGGAGGATATTAAGAAGGGCAAGGAACTGGGCGCGGACGATTATTTCATTAAAGCCAATCAAACACCGGCGGAGATAGTGGCTAAAGTGCGAGCGCTCCTCAAGTAGTTATTTTCTCAGCATTAACTAAACACTTAAGAACGTATGGCCAAACACCCCCGCGAAGAGAGGACTTTTCTCATGGTGAAACCCGACGGCGTAAAGCGCGGGCTTACCGGCGAGATTATTCGACGTCTGGAGCAGCGCAGCTTAAAGGTGGTCGCTATTTCCATGTTCCAGCCCACCCGCGAGCAGATACACGAGCACTACCCCAAGGACGAAACTTGGATTAGCCGCTTGGGAGAAAAAACGCTCACCACCTACGCCAAGTACGGGTATGACGCCAAGGCTGAACTCGGGACGGACGATAAACTGGAGATTGGGAAAATGGTGCGCGGCTGGCTGGTGGATTACATGACCTCGGCACCATTGGTGAAAATGGTTATCCAGGGCGTGCACGCTGTGGATATGGTACGCAAGCTGGCTGGCAACACCATGCCCTCGGCAGCGGAGATGGGCACCATCCGCGGGGACTACTCGGTGGATTCGGCCGCGGTGGCGAACAAGGAAAAGCGCGCCGTGCACAACCTCATCCACGCTTCGGAGACCGCGGAAGAGGCCGAGCATGAGATTGCTCACTGGTTCTCGCCTGACGAGGTCCATGCTTACAACAGGGCAGAAGAGGATTTACAGTTTTAAGTTCGTATTCGCTCGGAATATAACCCCGGTGCTCTGCGGAGCGCCGGGGGCTTTTAGTTTGTGCTAGGCTTAATGCTGTATGGTGAGCCTAATTATTCCCACCTTGAACGAGGCGGATAGCCTACCTAAGGTTTTGAGAGGGTTGTCAGCCGAACTCAAGCGTCAGTACAACGTGGAGGTGATTGTTTCAGACGGCGGCAGTGTGGACGCCACACTTTCGCTGGCGCGTAGTTTAGGCGCGCGCGTGGTGGAGGCGGTTCCGGGAGTTCCGCAGACTATTGCTTCCGGCCGCGACGCCGGTGCAGGGGTTGCCCGCGGTGATGTGCTCTTATTCATGGATGCCGATACGTACCCAAAGAGCTGGGCGGAGTTGTTGGCCGCGGCGGTAAGGGTGATGCAAGATTCACGCACCGTGGCTGCCACAATGCGTTTCGGGATAACGCCTTCCGAGCGCCGTTGGTACGATGCCCTTTGGCAGGAGTCTTATAACCTACTTTTCGCGCTGCAGAATTATCTTGGGTTCGGAATAGGCAGGGGTAATTGCCAGATCGTACAGGCCGCAATTTTTCGCGCGGTAGGCGGGTACGATTCCCACCTGGCCGCAGCCGAGGATTACGACCTGTACCGGCGCTTGCGCAAACAGGGGCGCATCCGCTTTCTCTGGGGTGTGGTGGTGTATGAGTCGCCGCGCCGTTTCCGGCACTATGGGTACGTACGCGTGAGCTGGTGGTGGTTCCTGAACGCCTGGAGCGTACTGCTGCGGCACCGTTCCTGGTCCAAGAAGTGGAAGCGAGTGCAGTGAATTTATTTGTTACTTTTCTAGAAAAGTGACATAAAAGTCGCCGTCTCGGTCTCCAGGCCAGGCAGTGCTCGCCGCGCTTACTGGTTTAGTCCTATGCGGAGCGACCACCACACGGGCTAACCGGTCGTTCGCGCGCCTTCCGCTATGTACTGGCCTTATGACAGGGCGGCACTATAGCTAGAGAGAAATACGCAGGGTTTGACAGATATTTTAGTGATTGCTAGTATGGTTTTACCTATGTACGCAACACACAACCCGCGTTTTACACTCCGCGGCCTTATCCTGGGCCTTCTTATTATTGTTAGCCGAGAGCGGGCGGGAGCGTAGCATACTAGAATCGCGAAATCCCCCAGCCGCTCTCACACGAGAGCGGCTGGTTGTTTATACAACGAACTTTAAAAACCTAAATAACCATTTCCAAAAACAAAACCAAGGAGTAACTATGAGCAAAACAAATCTAACCCTATCCGTATCACTAAACCTCGTCGGTGAGGTTAACTATGGGTGATCCGTTAGATCTACAAGTGCATCTCCAGTTCCTTAAAGAAAAGGCGAAGGAATTGGAAAATATGAACAAAGCATTCCTTGCTTATGTGGGGAATAACGGTGGCCCGTCAAAGAAAGAGATTCAAGAGAGAAAGGATCTCCGAAGCACTGTGACTATGGCCCAGAAAACTTGGGAAAATATAAAAAACAAATAAATATTTAACTCAGCCCTACCAGTAATGTGTAGGGCTAAATTTTTATACAGCAGCTAATCTTTCTGTTGATATGTCAAGGTGTGGAAAGATATTTTCCTAGGTTAAGGCGCAAATAAGCGCCGCGAAATTAAGAATGAGATTTTTCGCTAACTTACTTTATTGACACCGAATTATACTTGGAGATACGCTAGAAGTAGCTCATCGAGCGGCTTGGTATGTATTGAGCTCTACAATCTCAATACCAAGGTGCTTAAGAGTTTACGCCTGTGGGTGTAGGCTCGCGAGTACCAGAGCGGCACCGAGGAGTAGGTGGATTGGACCAGCAGGAGCAAGGAACACGCTCTTCTTGGCACCAGCCGCCTACAAGACCGGCCCATGTGGAGTCACTGGAACTCCAATCGTACCAAGCCTATGGTGGGCTTTTTATTTTTTAAAAAGCGGTAAGCAACAGTAGGGGAGCACTTGATTTTTTTGCTCTAAGCGCCTACCATAAATCAGCATTCTTTATATCGTGTGCTCCCAGAGTATGTGTGGGCGGTCAGGTTTTAATACACTGGTCGGGGTAACTGTGCTGGTAAACCAGTAGTAGAATTATTTATTCTCTACTAGGTATGTACCCGCGGGGGCCGATCCGAGCGAGCGTAGGATTGGCGGGCGGTCTTAGATTCAACAGATTGGTCGGGGTGTGGTGTACCGGTAACATGCACCCTTGGGGTGGGTGTGACAGAGGGTTCGACTCCCTCCACCCCGACCAATCTGTTGAATGCCCTAAGCGCCCCCGGAGGGTGTGACAGAGGGGCCGAGCGGGATTGGAGCGCGTGAACAGTTTCACGCGCGGCCCGCGCGGCGGGCTCCCTCCGCACCCCGACCAGTGTATTAAAGGGCCGTCCTTGGTTTATAGGCGCTTGTAGCAAGGGCTATTTTTTGGTATACTTATTGCGTTGGTTTATTGTAATAAGACTATGGCAGAATCGGTTTCAGCGCCCAGCCCAGCCCCGAGTAACGCACAGATACCTAAAGTGCGGCATGGCATTCCCACAAGCTACGGCATTGCAGTAATGCTGGTGGCGCTGGTTGCCGTGGTGATAGTATTTTTGTTCCTCTACACCAGTCAAGACTTATCGCCTTCTCCGCAGGTATTCATTAATCGGCCGAGTGCTAGCGAGGCTGCTAGCGAGTGCGTGGCAGGGCAAACGTGTGCCGGCCCAACCGTAACAGCTGAAGACCCGGAAGGGGATCAACTTACTTACAAGTTTTATGATCGCGCTACTGGTGAAGCAGTGGGCGAAGTTACTGCACCCTCGGGCGCGCCGGTAACGCCCGAATTCACATTTAACCAATCAGGAGAGCAGCAGCTCTATATGGTGGTGGAGGATGGAGCAGGACATACATCCAAGGATTACCCCATTATTATTCCGGTGAAGTAGTTTAATTACGAGCGGTCGGTTCTTTAGTTTATAGAGCCGGCTTTTGTTTTTATTTTTTGGGTTGCCAAAGAGAGCAATCTGTGTTATAATTTAAGAAGTCTTAAGATATTGGCACGGAGCTACACCATGCGTGGAGGCCCACCTGTGCAACAGAAACCAAACCTCGTATTTTCTCTGACTGAAGCAGGACAAGCTCAGCCGCGTTTTCGCCTACCCCTGGGGTGGGTGTTTTGTTTAGGCTTTATAATCAGCACATTTACTTTTATTGCTTTTGAGACTAAGTCAGTACAAGCGGCTGACTATAATTGTGTTGTCAGTTTGCCTTGTCCGATTTCAGTGACTTTCGGTACGCAAGATCCGGAAGCAGACCCTGTTTGGGTGGAATTCTCCGCTCTACCTGGTACTTATGTTTTTAACAGCGGGTCTAATAACCCACCTTATGCTTGTACTTTAACAGGTTCCAGCCCGGCCAACGGTTTTACTGTGAGTGGTACGCCGCCGAAATGTAAAACTGCGTCAGCCCAAGGTGCTGGACCTTTTACTGCTTTTGGTAACTTTCGTTTTTCAGCCCAAGGTGACTATATCGCCAGCTACAGAATTTGTGATGATTCTAGCCACTGCACGAGCGGCAGTAAGTCAGTTAATGTGTCAGTCGCGGCGCCAAGTACATTTGATTGGGCGAGCCCGGACCATAATCATACGGCAGGTGCTCAAACCATTACCTGGCGCTGGCAGCCATCGGCCAATGTTGTAAATTATGTGGTGTACCGTAATGGCTTGCAGCAAGCTACCCTTGGTTCCTCTGTGCTCTCTTGGCAACAGAATTTAGGCGGTTACAACGTAAACTCGGGCAGCATAACCATCTATGCTACAAATACCGTCGGTTCTACGCAGGTGCAGAGTGGCCCCCGAACGCACTACTCGTCAGCCGCCGTACCAACCAATCCGAAGTGCACGGTCAACAGTAGCACACAAATCACTTGGACCTGGGCTACTGGCGGCGGGCAAAGGGATTACTACGCCTCTAACTCGGCGGGCAATTCTGGTTGGATTTCTACTACCAGTTGGGTGCAATCAGGTTTAACACCAAATACAAGTTACACTGCCCTAATTAAGGCCAGGAATAATGATAACGAAGAAACAGGCACCGTATCAGTGGGGTGTACTACAACTTCCGGCGACACCACCGGCCCAACGTTCACGTTTAATCCCACCACCCGCCCTTGGGCCACGGGCAACATCACAGTTAACCTTACAGGCACCGATCCGGCCGGTGTGCGCTATGCCCGTTTCTGCTGGACTACGAGCGCTAGTTGCGACCCCGGGACCACTGCGGCTAATATCTCGCCGTTCACCTGTAGTGGTATCTCACCGTGTTCGGCTAATGTAACCCAAAGCACCAATGGGAACTGGTACCTGTGCGCTCGTGGCAGTGATAACTTAGGCAACTGGACAACCCCGCAGCAGTGTTCAAGCCCTTACCAAAAAGATACCGTCGCCCCAACTATTCCTGGTACGCCGATTTGCGCCCCCAACCCCAACAACACTGGCACCCACACCTGTACCTGGTCTGCTTCTTCAGACCCCCTCTCCGGCCTGGCTGGTTACTTTGTCTACCAATCTTTGAACGGTGGGGCTTTTGTGCTGGCCATCCCGAACCAACCCACACCAGTTACCGGTACCTCGTGG
>JAUYKG010000003.1 GCA_030700105.1 Candidatus Veblenbacteria bacterium | reverse complement strand
GAATCAGACTTTCATCACGCCCTAAAAATTCCAGTAAATATTTTGTGATTTCCAGATTTGTCTTTTCATTGTTGCCACCGATATTATAAACATCGCCGGGCCTTCCATCGCTCAAAATCACATCAATCGCCCTACAATGATCAACAACATACAACCAGTCACGGACATTTTGGCCATCACCATAAACCGGAATCGGCTCATCTTTTGAAATCAAACGGAAAAAGTAGGGGATAAGCTTTTCCGGAAACTGATAGGGACCATAATTGTTGGAGCAGTGGGTTACCCGCACGTCCGTACCATACGTTTTAAAAGCCGCCCGACACAGCAAATCGCCCCCAGCCTTGGCTGCGGCATAGGGCATATTAGGGGCAAATGGTGTGTCTTCAAAAAAAGCTTCTGTAGACTCAAGCTCCAAACTGCCATAAACCTCGTCGGTTGAAACTTGCACCATGGTTGTTAGCTGATGCTTACGCATAGCATCGAGCAGGGTTTGTACCCCCAATGTATTGGTGAGCACAAAATCGCGATTGCCCCCGTGAATACTCCTATCCACATGGGTCTCGGCCGCAAAATTGATAATAGCGTTTATGCCCTGGCCACTGAGCGCACGCTCCACCTGCGCTTGGTCCGCAATGTCCCCCTGAACAAAGCGGTATCGCTTGTCCTTAGATACGTCGGCCAAGTTATCTAGGTTGCCTGCGTAAGTGAGCTTGTCAAAATTAACCACCTCCAGGTCGGGGTATTTTCCCAGCATGTAGCGGATGAAATTCGAACCAATGAACCCGGCCCCGCCGGTTACCAGTAGGCGCATAATCACTATTGCTGCTTGTGCCACCACCACGGGTACTCACCTTTTAGCCGACAGGCGAAATCGAACAATATGGCGATGAATACAAAAGGTAGAGCAAAACCAATAAGTGCATCGCTCGCCGAGTGAGAGCTCCCATCAATCTGCCTGAATACATATACCGCCAACACTAGCAGTGCGAGCGTAACCAGCCACCCTTGCCAGCTCACGGGGTAGTACGCGGCAAACCATTTCCAAAAACGGGCAGGCTTAAACCAATACGGCGGCTGAGCAGCAGCAAACATATGAAGTTAGTATACCACGCTAACTGTGCCTAGCGCGCCGCCTGGTCTGCGCGCGCCGCACACGCTGTTCCGAGGAACCAAAGTGGTGCGCCAGCTCGTGCCAAACCGTTTCTTTCACCTGTTCGCGCACCTCGGCAGGACTAGCGCATGATTCCAAAATGGCCCTTTTAAAAATAGTTATCTTGTCCGGCAGAACGCCGCTGTAGCCCACTCCCCGAACCGTTTGTGGTACGCCCTCATACAGCCCAAATAAGGCCACGCCAGGCCGTAATCCGGTCTTGGCGAGCTGTTCTGGTGTGGGCTCGTCCGCGACCACAATAGCCACGTTCTTTATGAGCTCACGGAATTCCTTTGGAATAGCCTCTATCCCCTGTTCTACCAGGCCTTCAAATTCTTGGTCGGTAATATTCTCCATAAATAGTCGTGGCTTAGTAGTTGCCACCCATACAACTACTTTAGTCTTCCTTGCCACCACCAGCCATGGATGTCGCTCTTCAGCGCTAATTGAGCTAGGGTTTTGGCGACACTAGTTTTCAATGGTTTGATATTGTACGGTATCCACCGCTCAGCCTCCTTATTGCCCTGGTCAGCATACTCCTTGAGCTGTAACACCTCCTCCAGTATATCCGCGTCCTTGGCAATAATCGCCTCTCTCGTTTTCCTGGCCTTGTATTCTTTCATCAGTACAATGGCCTCTTTTTGAAAGGGCGTGTTCTTAAATTGGTCACGCACCGCCTTGTCGGGCAACGATTTTACATAGCGCTTATGAACCCAGTTCTGGTCACCGGTGCGTGCTTCTGCTAGATCATGCCATAAGCACATCTTAAGCACCTTAGTGGCATCACAGTGCTCCAGCGTGGCCAAGGCGTAGCCTATGATAGCCACGCGAAAACTGTGATCTAAAACGCTATCCTCGGTCTTACCAAGGTTCTGCAAGTGACTGCGCTGAACTCGCCTCAGGCTACCGATCTCAAACAGGAGCTCTATAGTACGTTTGAGTTCAGGTGTTGCCATAATGGAGTTAGGGCTAAGAATTTACTTGAAGCTGTAAATTACGTTCCGCCCTGCCAACTCGCAAGATATTTCTTCTGCCGGGGTGTAAGGCTATCAATGCGCACACCGAGCGACTTGAGTTTCAACCGGGCCACTTCCCTGTCTATCTCCTGCGGCACGTCGTAGACCACAGGCTTCAGTTGGCTATGGTTCTTCACCAAGTATTCCAAGCTGAGCGCCTGATTGGCAAAACTCATATCCATCACTGCGGCCGGGTGCCCCTCGGCCGCACCCAAGTTTGCCAGGCGCCCCTCAGCCACAAGGTAAAGCTTTTTGTTGCCCTGGAGGGTGAACTCCTCCAGGTTATCCCGAATAACCACTACCCCCAGCGCCATCTTCCTTAGAGCGGCAACATCTATCTCCACATCAAAATGTCCGGCGTTAACCAAAATAGCCCCATCTTTCATCTGCTTGAAGTGCGCACCAGTAACAACATCGCGGTTGCCGGTGGTGGTTACGAATACCTCGCCCACGCGGGCGACCTTACTGAGTGGCATGACTTCGTACCCGTCCATGAGAGCTTCCAACGCCCGCGTGGAGTCCACCTCAGCAACTACCACCCGCGCGCCCATACCTTTCGCCCGCATAGCCACTCCCCGGCCGCACCAACCATACCCTGCCACCACTATGACTTTACCCGCCAACAAAATGTTGGTGGCGCGCATGATAGCATCTATGGTGGATTGGCCCGTACCGTAACGATTATCAAACAAGTGTTTGGTGAGGGCGGAGTTCACGGCCACAACCGGATATTCTAATTTTTTAGCTTTAGCCATAGCCTTAAGGCGGATAACTCCCGTGGTTGTCTCCTCAGTGCCTCCCCAAACGTGCTTCAAGAGCGATCTCGCCTTAGTGTGAAGGTAGGTCACGAGGTCGGCGCCGTCATCCACCGTAAGCTGTGGTCCGCCAGCTGGCGGATGCCCCAGGCAAGCTCGAATATGCTGATAGTAGATACGATTATCCACGCCGCGCTTGGCAAACACAGCAATCTTACGACGCTTTAAGGCAGCCACCACATCATCTTGAGTGGAAAGAGGATTGGAGCCACACAAGCTCACCTGCGCACCGCCGGCCTGTAAGGCCAGCGCCAGGTTAGCGGTTTCGGCCGTAACGTGAAGACAGGCGGAAATCCTTATGCCTTCAAAAGACCGTTGTCTACGGAACCGCTCGGCCAGTGCTGTTAGTACTTGCATGTGCCGACCAGACCACTGGATTCTTTGTTCTCCCCTTGTCATAGCATTACACTACTCCCTACTCGCTGCACTCTGTTTTATGGCTGCGCGAATCTTCTTGGCCACTTCATCCATTTCAGTGCCTTCATAGTCCCGGCTGCCCCACGATTCCAAACCATCCTTGGGCTTACGGGGAATAACGTGCACGTGGGTATGAAAAATGACCTGGCCTGCGGCCGGGCCGTTGTTCACGCCCAGGTTAAAAGCATCGGCCCCCGCACCGGCAGCGATGCTTACAGCTATGGAACGCAACAGCTTGTAGAGCTCCGCCACCACTTCTGGTGGAGTTGTTTCAAAGCGGTCGTAGTGCTGTTTGGGAATTACCAAGGTGTGTCCGGGACTTACTGGGTGGATATCTAGAAAAGCTAAAAAACCGGCGTCCTCATACACCTTGGTAGCCGGAATATCACCGCTTATGATCTTACAAAAAATACAGTCGGACATACCTAGTAGAGCATGAGCTCTTGCCGTAGGCGGGCAATGAAGGCCAGGCCAGCCGCGCGGTCATCCTCCGCCGGCGCCCAGGCTGGATACTGCTTGTGCGTAGCTGGATCCCAAGGACCTTCCACCACTTCGTAAATTGCAGTGTCGGGCTCCAAAGCCAAGGTCATATGCCAGGTGCCGGGGGGGATCTCCACTCCCCAAGGGCTCATCTCCCCCGCCTGCACAACTACATGCTCGGAGACACGTCCGTCATTGGCGAAGATTATAAGCGCTAGCTTACCCCGTAAAGGAATGAACACCTCCACCTTGTCCGGGTCCTCGTGCTTGTGTGGTCGCATGTAACTGTCAGGTTCGAGTACGTTGAGGAGTCGATGTACTTTATCATCGTTCGAACTGTGGAAAGTGTACAAACTCCGTCGCCGGGCGCTATTTTGCGCGGCCGCGGTCACCTCGTTCATAAGTTTGTCGTCAATCAAGGTAAACGGCATAGACTACTAAACGTTAAGTTCCAAGTAGTTCAGTATAGCAAATGAACCCTAAAGAGCACTAGGCTGAGGTGGCCCCACCACGCTAAGAAGCCAACTTAAGATCATTAGGGCTAAAAGTAGGTTAAGGTCCAAGTACAAACTCGCCACGCCGGGGCGCAGGAGCTCAAAAGCAAAGAGCACGAGCCAGCTTACGGCCAAACCAACCGCCAGGTGCATGAGCGCGTTCTGACCAACCACTACGGCGGGATGTTTGAGGATATGGGTAAAGTACGCGCTCATAGGAGTTCGCTAATAAAAAGCTGAAACCAGGGCCAAGAAAACGGTTCGCGCTTGAGGCTAACCGTGGCTTCTTTTACCACTACGCTTCCTGGCACTAGACTAGGCGAGGAGATAATAAAGCGGACCTTGTGCCCTGGCCTGGCGTAGTGAAGCTCCTTGGCGTCGTAGCGGTACAAGGTAAGTCCGCCAACAGTCTCAGGCAAGTGCCCATTAAACTCAAAACTAAACTCTTCACCGGTCTGCAGGCCTAATTTTAAAGGCGCAGAAGCGCTGTCAACTTTCAATTCTACAGCCGCGCCGCGCGCCCGTATGGGCACACGGATATCTATGTATACCGGTTCGTGTGTAAGCACAATTCCCCTTTCTGTACGTATACCCCGACCAGCTGGCAACAGTACATCAAAATAGGGCGTGCGTTCACGAAAGTCGGTAACCGCCTCCAGCGACCAAGAGGCGAACAGCGCCTGCCAAACCACGTAGCCCACGAGCACGAGTGGTGTTAACCAGCGAATGTGCCAAAGGTACCTCATGGTGTAAACCCGAACTGATACAAACTAAAATCCTGCCAACCAATTTGTTTGGTAGCTACAGTTAAACCGTACGGACTAAGCCTGGTATTCATGGTGGTTATGTCAGCCGGACGCCAGGTAGGGTGAAACCAGTATACCGGGATGTTGTTAACAAGCAGCTTGTGTATTGCTTCATAATCCACCGGATTTACCAGAGCATATACTACTTCACGCTCCGGCCAAAAAATCTTATCTGTAATACCGGAAACTATTACACTATTGGGCTCAGTAACAGCCTGAACCTCCTGGCTCCAAACTTGGAAACGGTTAACATTCTCCTTTACCGCCCACAGGCCTTCCTGCGGCTCCCACCATACTAGTAATCCCGACAGCACTATATAACCCCCTACGACTGCTACGGTAATCTCCCTACCCCACTTGAAATCAAGAACTCGAGCCAAGGCTACACCCGCAGGCCACAAGAGTAGCCCATACAACGGCAGCCAGTAACGAACATACGATGTACCCAAAGTAACAGCGCTCGGGTCGGGATTATCGTTAAACTGCCAACTGCCATACACAACCACCAGCCAAACGCACATTACCAGCACGGCAGAAGCAAAAACTTTGGCCTGGCTTGATTGTTTGCGCCAAGCAGCCAAAAAATACACTATACCCGCTGCTGCCAGCACCGCCCACCACCAAGTGAGTTCAACCAAATAATTCGTAACTGTTGTAAGTATCACCCGCGGATGTAACCCAAAAGGCAGCACCAGCTGTTGTAACAGCCCAATAGCCTGTTTTAAATCCGACGTGAGGAGCAAATCCTGTTTATACCCTACTGACAAGATAGAACCGTAAATCTGATAATTCGTAAACAGTACCGGGCTAAAAGATAGTAAGGCTCCTAGCATGAATAACGGCAGGTAGCGCCAAGTCACTTGCCGCCAACTTAATCCAAGCCATAGAGCACCCGCGGCCGTAATCCAAAAAACTTCCGAAGTCCTTAAACTCAAAGCCAATCCCAAGGCTAAACCGCTCCCTAAATACAGCCAGACTTTTTTACCCTTGAGAGCCTTAAGCAGTAAGTAAACGGCCAGCAATAAAAAATCAAAAAACAAGGCGTTGTGAAAAAAGGCCCGACTATGATAGTACCAGAACGCCGGCGTGAATATTAATAGCCCAGTCGCGAGCCAAGCCGCACGGCGCGAGGAAAGCTCGCGCACCATTCCGTAAAAACAGAGAAGGCCCAAAATTGCGCCGAGTGGCGTTAAGTACGGTAAGACAGCTTCACCTGCCAACCTGCCAACAAACCCAAGCATGAGTGGAAGTCCGAGAAAACTGGCTGGGGCCAACTGACTATTCACCACGCGCGCACTGCGCGGATGAACTATGGGGTTTTGCGTAATGTCATTAAGCCCAGCTGGTGCGGCCAACGACTCGCCCTGGGCCAGCCGTTGTGCAAAAAAAGCGTTCGCCGCCTCATCCGGCGAATTGAACCGCCAAGGCAGCCCCCAGCTAAAATCGCTGTACATTACCACTAATATAGCGGCTAGAACTACTACTCCCACCAACTTACTGTATTGCCGCCACCACGCCGAAATCACCATACACTTATTATAACAGTAAGCGGTGCTACAATGGATACCGTATGGTAATACACGCACTGGCGAGCTTTCTGGCGCTCATTATTGCTCTTAATACCTGGGGATGGCACCTGCCCTGGCTGGGCCTAGTCTTGGGGCTAGCTTGGCTTAGTGTAACAAGCTGGCTGGTAGGTGGACGCTTAGGAGGGCTGACGGCAAATCCTGAAGAACGCCTGGCCTGGGGCGTTATAGTGAGCCTTATAGTAGTGAGCATTGTGGGCACGGTGCTGTTTTACCTGAACTTGTTCAGTGCCTACACCTTGGCTGGCCTTATAGTGCTCCTGCCTTGGTTTGGAAAAATATCATTCATTCCTCACCAATCACCACCAGAAACTACGAACGACCAACAACCAGCGGCTAGGAACCAGTGGCTAATAATTCTCCTCACCCTCACCTACCTTTCACTCACACTTATCACCTGGCTCACAATTAGCGCCAGCCATACTGCCGAAGCAATTCGCACACCCTGGGCCGTGGTGCCTGGGGGTGTATTCCTACTCTACGGCTTGACCGCGTTCGCACTCCTCTGGCTCACTCGCTACCTCAAACATCCCCTGTGGCTTACTCCCTTCTACCTTCTCTCGCTCTCCGTGCTCGTGCTTATTTACCCACTCGGTTTTGGTTTTGACACCTTTATCCACCAAGCCTCGGAAAAACTTTTGGCCCTCACGGGCACCATTAATCCTAAACCGCTCTACTACCTTGGGCAATACTCGCTTACTACCTTTTTGGCGCAGGCCTTACACCTACCACTTGAACATGTTGATGCTTGGCTTGTGCCCGGACTTGCCAGCGTGACTATACCGTTGGCCTTCACTCATCTGGCGCGCCAGTTAAAATTACAGCGCCCCTGGCTGGTGCTCCTGGGGGTACTACCGTTAGGTTTCGCGCTTTCGGCTTTTACCTACACCACACCGCAAGGTCTTTCCTACCTGTGGGCACTCCTCACCTTTATACTCCTCGCCGCCAGACGACTAGGCGCTTCCGTCCCCCGGTTCATCCCTTGGCTCGCAGGTCTTGCCACGCTGGCCGCTCACCCCCTCACTGGCCTACCTGTGTTGGGCGCACTCGGCTTGTGGTGGGTAACTGATTACGGCGGCAAACTCAAACACCAACGGCGGGCCTGGTGGTTGGCCGCTACAGCCGGTGCACTTGGGGTACCGCTGGCCTTTGTGCTCCTTTCCTGGCTTAAGCCGTCAGCTGCCGGTATCGCCTTCTCGTCCAACCTGTTACAAAACATAACGCAACTGGGCAGCAATATTGCTTGGCACCTGCCATTCCTGCCGCGCTTTGTGGACCTGCCCGACGCTATCTACCTCTGGGGCCGGCCGCTTATTCTACTTTTTTTGATTCTCGCAGCTGTTGGTTTCTGGCAAGCGAAAGCGGAACACCAACGATTGCGGTTGCTGGCCCAACTGGCAGCCCTTCCTCTGATTTCATACCTCCTCCTCGCCCTGTTCGCCACCTTCCCTAACCTTCCTCCTAACGAACAGGACTTCTACACCGTTCGCTTGTGGGAACTCGCGCTACTCGCGCTCTGGCCTTTGGCGCTCTGGGGCGCGTACCGCCTTGGCAACACAGTACTGCAGCGGCTGCGCCACCCTACCACCTGGACCGCGGCGGGTACGCTTATTCTTACCGCCAGCTTCTACCTTACTTTCCCTCGGCTGGACGTGTGGCACCGTGACACGGCATATAACACCACACCCTACGACATTGAGGCCGTCCGGCTCGTAGCCGCGCAATCAGACAGCGCGCCCTACGTGGTACTGGCCAACCAAGCTGTGGCCGCGGCGGCCGTGCGTGAGTTCGGTTTTACACACTACTACACCGGCCACTTTTACTACCCCCTGCCCACCGGCACCAACCCGCTGTACCAAGTGTACCTGAACGCCGCCGAACGAGGCTTGCCTACGCGCGACATCATAAGCCGCGCTGCTGAACTCGGCGTGCCACAGGTATTCTTGGTCTTAAACCGCTACTGGGCGGATTACGATACGCTCCACCAGGTGGCCCAAGGCGAAGCCGACGCCTGGTGGGAGGTCGCAGAGGGCAGAATCACAGTCTACCGCTACGATTTTTAGCTCAAATGACCGTTTACCCTTTCGCGCGAAAGGGTAAACAGCTCCCAACATCCAACTCTCTACAACTTAGTGCTCCACCACGCTGGAACCAGCCAGCTCGTGCGCGTAACGCTCCAGCGTACGCTCGGTGAAAGCCCGGCTGCCGGCCAAACCGGCGGCCAGGAGCTCAGCGGGGTGTACTAAGCACCAGCTCAGCTTACGCAGGAAATCTTGCTTATCACCTGGCGCGTACAACCAACCAGTTACCCCTTCTATCACGAGCTCGGGAATGCCCCCCAGATTCACGGCCAGTACCGGCGTACCCGCGGAAAGCGACTTGGTAATGGTGGTAGGAGAGTTCTCATAGCACAAACTGGGTACCAGTGTGAGGTGGCTCGCCTGGTATAGTGCGTCTATCTCCCCCTGCGAAGAGAGGTCGTGCACCTGGAAGCGCGGGTCGCCCTCAACTTCGTGCTTAAGCTCGCCCACGCGGGGCTTTTGTCCTACCGCCACGAGGTGCAGAACAAAGCCACGCTGCTTAAAGGCGCGCAGAGCCTCCACCAGCCAAAACACCCCCTTGTGCACTTCGAACTGCCCCACGTACAGAAACTGTAAGGGTTTAGCAGTGGTTTTGGTATGCGCCGTGACCAAGAACGGCGGCACAGGGTTTGGCAACACACGGCGCCTGGCCAAGGGAAAGAAACCACCCTGCTGATGCTCGTGTAACAGCCAGGCCGAGGGTGAAACCACACTCGTAACCGGCGCGAAAAGCCAACGCGTTATGGCCTGGTAGATCCGCATGGGCACGCTGCGATGCGTAGCCCCCCACATGAACAAACCAGAAGGGTGCAGCAACTGTACATCGTGCAGCACGTGTACGTGCGGCAATTTGAACGAAGCTATTACCCGCGGCACGTTGAACCCCAAACCCATAAGGTTAAAACTCACCACCAGTTCGGGCTTAACCTCTGCTATCACCTGCTTGAGTACGCGGCTGGTATGAAAGTTCCACAGGTTTACGATCTGCCACAGCAATCGTATGGGGTATAAGAGTTTGGAAGCGGTAAGGTAATGGTACAAATTCAATGGGTAAAAGCGGTACACTTGTACGCCGCCCTCTTCCCGCCGCTCCGGCCCGAACCGTTTTACGCTCTGCCAAGGTACAGCAGTAAGCACGGCCACCTGATGCCCTTGCCGTACCAGCTCGGCGACCAACTGCGCGCCGAGATACTCGGCTCCCCCGCGCACGTATGGCGGATACAGATTAGTCAAAAAAAAGATTCTCATATCATGGCGTTTCAAAGTTTCACTACCCGGTCATACAAGTTCACGATACAGGGCCAAGAGTGTTTGCCCAATGGCAGGCCAGCGATAACGTTGCTCCACCACCTCTCGCCCGCGCACCCCAAATTCTCGTGCGCGTTCAGGCGAAGTAATGAGCGTTTCCAGCGCAGCTGCCAGAGCCAAGGGATCACCCGGAGGCACTAAGAGACCACTCTCGCCTTCCCGTACCAGCTCGCGCACACCCGTAAGGCGCGAAGCCACCACCGGCAGCCCACAGGCCATAGCCTGCAGGGCTGCTAAACCGAAAGCCTCACCCGTACCAAGCGAAGGGAACACAAACACGTTCGCCAAGTGGTAGTAATCAGGCAACTGAGCC
>JAUYKG010000043.1 GCA_030700105.1 Candidatus Veblenbacteria bacterium | reverse complement strand
CTCACCCGTGCCCGCGAGCGGGTGTACTGTTTGTATGCGCTAAACCGTCGTTTGTTCGGCGGTATGTACCCGGGCCTGCCTTCGCGTTTTCTGGGCGAGTTGCCGGAGGAGTGCGTGGAATCAATTTCCGCCAGCAGGCTTATATAAAAGTTTAGAGCCTCTTCATGGTTGTTAGCGCTTGAAAATCAAACGAACCGCTTTGTTATACAAGATAGCGTTTTATGTCGGCGGCGCGGGATGGGCCTACCACTTTGGTTAACTCTTGTTCACTGGCGCGATGCAGGGCAGCTAGGCTGCCGAAGGTGGACTTGAGCTTGCGTTTAAGCACCGGCCCAACACCAGGCAGTTCGTCCCAGGCGGATTCCACTGTACGCTTGCGGTGGCGGGAGCGGTAAAAGGTAATGCCAAAACGGTGAGCTTCATCGCGCAGGGATTCCAACAGCAACAGCCCAGGCGCATCAGCCGGGAGTTTTATGGGGTGGGGTTTGTTCGGCACGTACAAAAGTTCTTCGCGTTTAGCCAGGGCTACTAGTGGAATTTTAATTTTGGCAGCATCCAGTGTTCGCTTTATCACCGAGAGCTGCCCAGCCCCGCCGTCCAGCATTACGAGGTCTGGCATAGGCCAGTCATGGTTTTTGGTAAAGCGCCGCCACAACACTTCGGCCAGCATTTTAAAATCGTTCGGTTTTTCGCCGCCCTGGATCTTGAATTTGCGGTATTGTTTAGGGTCGGGCAACCCTTGGGAGAGCACCACCATAGAACCAACCGCGGCCGTGCCCTGGATGTTGGAAATATCGTAGCATTCAATGCGCTTAGGTTTATTCGCTAACTTGAGCACCTGCTGCAGCTGGCGCAGGCCTTCGTGTGCGCGCACTTCGCGGCGCTGCCAACTGGCTGCGCTCTGGGTGAGGTGCGTATCCGCGGTACGGCTGGCCAGAGCAAGCAGCTGGCGTTTGCCGCCGCGCGTAGGCACACTGAACACAGTGCCGGCCAGTTTGGTTTCGGGTAAGGCAACCGGCACGAAAGCACGTTTAGCTCGGTCCGTGGCCGCCGCGGCGTACTGCTCCAGGAAACCAGTGATGACCTCAACATCGGAAAGCCCTTTTATGTTGTCCAGCAGAAATCGTTCGGCTTCCATGAGCAGGCCCTGCCGTATAGGCAAGCGCACAATAGCCGATTGTGATTGGTTGCGGCTCAGGCCAAACACGTCGAACGATTCACGCTTGGTACTCACCACGCTTTGCTTTTCCCGCAAGTGCGCCAGAGCTTGTATTTGATCCCGTAACCGGGCGGCCCGTTCAAACTGTTTCAGTTGAGCAGCCTTTTTCATCTCAGAAGTAAGTTCGTTAACTACCCGGTTCACATCACCCCGCAACAACTGTTCTAGGTAGCTAAGGTGCCGGCGGTACTTGGCGCGGCTGCCGGGGCCGGTATCATGACCCAAGCACCGTCCCAAGCTGGCTTGAAAGCAGAGTTTGTTCGCCCCGTTAGGGCAGGTTTTAAGCCCGAGCGTTTTTTTGAACAGTTGAAACAAGGAACGAATAGAGCTCGCGGCCACGTAAGGGCCGAACATTTTGAGCTTGGGGGTTCTGCTTGGTCGGCGCACCAGCGCAACCCGCGGGTATGGTTCGCGATAGTCTATAGTCAGGTAGAGCCAGCTCGTATCGTCCTTCAGGTCCACGTTGTAGGGTGGCTGGCGTTCGCCGATGAGCGTGCGCTCCAAAAGCAGCGCCTCGGTTTCGTTCGTAACTACCATGGTTTCCAGGTGGTGAACGTTGGCCACCATTAGTTGTTTGGCAGGAGAGAGCTCGGCACCTCGTTGAAAGTATGAGCGCACGCGGTTGCGCAAGCCCTTGGCCTTGCCCACGTATAGGAGTTTGCCCTGCGCGTTAAAGAATTCGTACACACCCGGGCTGGCAGGCAGGGCTTGGAGCTGGCGTTGCAGGAGCGGTGTCATAGCGTATCTTCAGTATAGCGGAGGCGCTGCCTTGGTACGTAGTCGCGCGGTCCGCAAGCTCAACAGTACAGGGGTTCCAGCCTTACTCCTTGACCGGTATTGACACCGGGTGTAGAATGAATCCACTTTGCGCGCGTATGCCTAAAACCATTACTAAACTCAAAGTTTTACCTAATTCCGCAACCGCTGTTTACGGTGGCCGTTCCAAGGGCGCGTTACCCACTAACAGCATTGTTATTCGTGGTGCGCGCGTACACAACTTAAAGAATATTTCACTCTCCATTCCCCGGGATAAGCTTGTGGTAATCACCGGCTTGTCCGGCTCGGGCAAATCGTCCCTCGCCTTTGACACCATTTACGCCGAGGGACAGCGCCGGTACATTGAATCGCTCTCAGCTTACGCCCGGCAGTTTTTGGGTATGATGGACAAGCCGGACGTGGACCAGATCGAGGGCCTAAGCCCGGCCATTTCTATAGACCAGCGTTCAACTTCACACAACCCCCGTTCTACCGTAGGCACGGTTACTGAGGTTTATGACTATCTGAGATTGCTCTATGCCCGCGTGGGTGTGCCGCACTGCCCCAAGTGCGGGCGCGAGGTCTCCCGCCAATCGGTGGACCAGATAGTAGCGCGTTTGCAGGAGCTACCGCTCGGCACTCAGCTGGCCTTGCTCTCGCCCGTGATACGGGACCAAAAAGGCGAGCATAAGAACACCGTGGCCGAGCTTAAGAAAGCCGGTTACGTGCGCTTACGTTTCGACGGCAAACAGATGTCTATGGAAGAGGCTGAGGACTTGCCGGTGGACAAGCAGAAAAAGCATACTATGGAGGTGGTGGTGGACAGGTTGACCGTATCACGAGAAGCTGATGACGTTACGCGTTTACACGATTCACTGGAAACCGCGCTTGATTTGGGTGATGGCCTGGTAACGGTTACGCGAGCTGATACTGGTGAGGACATTCTTTTCAGCGAACATTTTTCCTGCCCACACTGCCAGGTGGATCTGCCCAACATAGAGCCAAGAAGTTTTTCCTTTAATTCACCCCACGGGGCCTGCCCTACTTGCACAGGCTTAGGTACCAGGTTGGAGATAGATCCCGACCTCGTGATTCCGAATAAAAAGCTCAGTTTGGCCGAGGGAGCCGTGCGCCCTTGGAGCCGCACCAGCGCCAATCAAACGTGGTACTATCGTATTTTGGAAGCGGTGGCGCACGAGTACGGGTTTTCCCTGAGTGCGCCGGTTTCCAAACTTACGCCCGCTCAGCTTAAGCTGGCGCTCTACGGTACAGGTGAGAAGAGTTACAACGTGAACGCCGGTGCTGGCTCGGGCGGTAAAGTGCGAGCCTTTTACACTACCTATGAGGGCGTGATACCAAACTTGGAGCGCCGCTACCGCGAAACCGAATCGGACTACATGCGGGCGGAGATAGAGCGCTACATGCGGATATGGCCGTGTTCGGCCTGCCAGGGCAAGCGCCTAAAGCCCGAGGTGTTGGCTGTAACGGTGGCGGGTAAGAACATTGCCGAGGTGGTGAACACGTCGGTTGCGGAGACCAAAGCTTTTTTCGCCGAGCTCGAGGCCAAGCAAAAGCTCTCCGAGCGCGATATGAAGATCGCCCGCACCATACTTAAAGAGATTCGTGAGCGTCTTTCTTTTCTCTCCGATGTCGGTTTGGACTACCTCACGCTCAATCGTGCCGCCTCCACCTTGTCCGGCGGCGAGGCGCAGCGCATTCGTTTGGCCACGCAGATTGGCTCCAGCTTGGTTGGTGTTATTTACATTCTGGACGAGCCGTCCATTGGCTTGCACCAGCGCGACAACAGCAAACTCATTACCACACTTAAGCGTCTGCGGGATCTGGGCAATACTGTTATCGTAGTGGAGCACGATCGCGAGACCATGCTGGCGGCCGACGAGCTTATCGACATCGGCCCAGGCGCGGGTAAGCACGGCGGCGAGGTGGTGGCGCAGGGCACACCTCAGCAGGTGGCCAATATGCCAAGCTCGCTCACAGGCAAGTACCTTTCGGGTAAGCTGACCATTGAAGCGCCCACCAAAGCCAGAGCAGGCAACGGAAAGTACATTACCATTCAAGGCGCGCAGGAATTCAACCTTAAGAACATCACTGTGGATATTCCCCTGGGCAAGTTCGTGGTGATAACCGGCGTTTCCGGCTCGGGTAAATCCACCCTTATGACCGACATCCTGTCGCGCGCCCTGGCCCAGCATTTTTACAACACCAAAGACCTGCCTGGTAAGCACAGGGCTATTAAAGGTTTGGAGCACATTGATAAGGTAATTACCATAGACCAGTCGCCCATTGGCCGCACGCCCCGCAGCAACCCCGCCACTTACACTGGCGTGTTCACACCTATTCGCGACCTATTCTCGCAATTGCCCGAGGCCAAAATCCGTGGTTACGATCCGGGCCGCTTCTCCTTTAATGTGAAGGGTGGGCGCTGTGAAGCTTGCGAGGGTGATGGTTTGGTGCGCATTGAGATGCACTTTCTGCCGGATGTGTATGTAGAGTGCGAGGAGTGCCACGGCAAGCGTTATAATCAGCAGGCGTTGGAGATACACTATAAGGGCAAGAACATTTCGGATGTGCTGGAAATGACGGCCGAGGAGGCGACCAACTTTTTTGAGAACGTGCCGGCTATTTACCAGAAGCTGAAGGTGTTGTGTGATGTCGGCTTGGGGTACATTCACCTAGGCCAGAGCGCTACCACGCTGTCGGGTGGCGAAGCCCAGCGCATTAAGCTCGCCACTGAGCTTTCGCGCCGCTCCACCGGCCGCACGCTCTACATTCTGGACGAGCCTACTACTGGCCTGCACTTTGATGACGTGAAGCGTTTACTAGCCGTGCTGTTCGAACTGGTGGATCGCGGTAACACCGTGCTGGTTATCGAGCATAATTTGGACGTTATCAAGTGCGCTGATTGGATTATTGATCTCGGGCCCGAGGGCGGGGACAAGGGCGGCCAGCTGGTAGCAGCCGGCACGCCCAAGGACGTGGCCAAGGTGAAAGCGAGTTTTACCGGCCAATGGCTCAAAAAGGTTTTGTAAGGGAGTACTTCGCAAAGGAAAAACGGTTACTCATTGTTTGAGTAACCGTTTTCGTTGTGCCCTCTCAGGGTTATTCTTTTAAGAATTACGAGCCGCCCCTTCCTCATACGGATTCCTTGGGCTTGAGCAAGAAGGCTATACCTATCGCAACGTTTATTGCAAATACGATGAAGAAAAATGGTGCCTGGAATGCCAGCGTTCCTGTGATAGCTAAGCTCACGATAATTAAGCCTACTTTTATGAGTTCCTTTTTCATATGGTTCCCTTTTGTTAATGAATTTTTTGTTTTTATAGTACTCTTTTAGCCCATAGGTGCCAATTTGTCAAGGCGCGGCGCAGGGGCGATAATACAGGCGTGACGTGGTCAGTTAGTAAAATCCAGGAACACTTGTTCTATCTCCTTGTTTTCCTGCTGCCGTGGCAGACGAGGTACATTTTTTACGATCCGCAATTATTCGGTGGAACCTGGGAATACGGGCGGTTGAGCGTGTACGGGTGGGATATATTGTTGGTCCTGTTGGTCGTATGGCTGTGGCCCAGGCTGCGGCAGGAATTTATTCTGGCCTTTCGCACCAGCCGCTCGTTTTACTTTTTTCTACTCTTAGTGAGTCTTGGCTTTTTAACCGGCGCTTGGGCTACCGAGCCGCTGCTTGTTTCGTATTGGGGCTTGCGCCTGCTTGAAGGTGGAGCTTTATGGCTTATAGTGCGAGCGCTCAAGCCCAAACTATCAGTTGTTTTTTGGTCGTTGACACTGGCGGGTATTCTACAGGCGGTTTGGGGGCTAGCACAGTTCTCCAGTCAGATTATAGCGGCCAATAAATGGCTCGGGGTGGCGGCGCACCCTGTAGCGCAAGGTGGCACCTCGGTACTTTTGAACGAAGGCGGTCGCTGGCTCAGGGCCTACGGCGGACAGGTGCACCCAAACGTACTTGGTGGGTTATTGGTTATTACCTCGCTCGCTACGGCTTGGCTTATTACTAAGGCTTCCACGGTCCGCCAGCGCTATGTACTTATCACTCTATATGTACTGCAGCTTGGCGGGTTATTCGTAACGTTTTCGCGTGCGGGCTGGTTGGCATTGTTCGCTTCTTTAGCCGCAGGGTGGTGGCTAGTGCGTGAGAGCCGCGCGGCCAGCCAATTAGTTATAGTTGTTACTGCCTTGGTTTTTGTGATTATGGGCGCGATACTTTGGCAGCCTACTAAGGCGCGCCTGGTGGGGGCGTCAACAAGTCGCCTGGAGCAGCAGGCGATAGAGGAGCGCGTTACCGGCATACGAGAGAGCAAGAGCCTGCTCGCCAACGCCTGGTGGCACGGGGTTGGTTTGGGGAATTACACAGCGGCCCTGGCCGAGTATCAACCTGGTTTGCGCGCGTACCGCTACCAGCCTGTGCACAACATTTTTCTGTTGGTTCTTACCGAGCTTGGGATTGTGGGTTTGCTATTACTGCTCTGGTTTGCCTGGCGAAGACTGCGTGAGTACAATAAGTCCCTGCTCGTTTTTCTGGTGCCAATACTAGTAACCTCGCTGTTCGATCACTACTGGTGGACCTCAGCCTCCATGTTGTTGTTGTTTTGCTTAATAATTGCGCTAGGCGACCAATTAACTAGCAGCACGGCACCAGACAGAGGTTTGTAAAAGCTTAAGCGTAACCTATACTGAGAAGCAATGTTATCCTCGCGTCCTAATGTAGGTATTGTTGGTTTAGGTTCGCTCGGGAGTACTATGCAGCGCTACTTTAGCGAGCGCGGCCTTGCTACTTTGTGCTATGACAAGAATGGGACTGGTTCGCTCGTTGAGGTGAACCGGGCGGAGTTCGTATTTATTTGCGTTAACACGCCATTCGACCAGTCTAAACAAAATATTGACTTGAGTTACGTGGTAGCTGCCCTGGGTGCACTGGAGGGGGCTAAAGTTGTGGTTATCCGTTCCACAGTTCCACCCGGCACCACCGCTGCGCTGCAGGTCCGTTTTCCGCACCACCAGTTGCTTTTTAACCCCGAGTTTTTGCGTGCGGCTACGGCGTACGAAGATTTTATTAAACCACCGCGGCAAATTATCGGTGTTACTAAACAGAGCCAGCTCGAGGCCCAAGGTGTGCTGGCTCTGTTGCCCTCGGCGCCAGCTGAGTATACAGCTGTATTGCCGGCGGCGGCAGCCGAGCTCATTAAGTACGCCTCGAACGTAATGCTTGCCACCAAGGTTGCGTTCGCCAACAAGATTTTTGATTTCGCGCATGTCTTGGGCGTGAACTATACAGAGGTAAGGCGTTTAATGGGCGCTGATAGTCGTATTGGTGATTACGGTTGGGCCGTCGAGGACAAGGGTTACCGAGGCTATAACGGCGCTTGTTTTCCGAAGGATGTGCGGACCCTCATAGCGCTGGGAAAATCTTTAGGGGTGGATGTGGGATGGCTTGAACAAATGGATACTGAGAATTTGCGCCTACTGGAAAGCCAGGGCCAGCCACCTAATTACGGTTATCCACGGAAAGCCTAACTCTGCTCGCCGCAAGGGGGCTTGACAGCCCCTAAATCATTAGCTAAAATTGGGTTTAGTTAGCGTTAGCACTCAAGCAGTTGGAGTGCTAATTTATTCCCTCTCTTAATAATTAACCCCCATTTTATATTATGAACCTAAAGCTCAAACCACTAGGCGACCATATCGTCGTCAAAGTCTCCAAAGAAGACAAAATGACCAAGTCCGGTATCGTACTGCCGGATACGGTAGATAAAGAAAAGCAGGAAACCGGCGAGGTTATCGCCGCGGGCCCGGGCAAGCTCTTAGACAACGGCAATCGTGCTCCTATGGAGGTAAAGCCGGGCGACAAGGTGCTGTTCAAAAAGTACAGCCTGGATGAATTTAAGATTGACGAGGAAGAGTTTGGCACGCTCCAACTCGGGGATGTTATTGCGGTTGTTGAATAATTAATTTTTCTAGTATATATGGCAAAGCAAATTCTTTTTGACGAGCATTCCCGTGCAGCCCTAAAGCGCGGCGTGGATAAGTTGGCGAACGCGGTTAAAGTTTCCCTGGGGCCCCGCGGCCGCAACGTGATTCTAGACAAAGGCTATGGCAGCCCCACTGTTACCAATGACGGTGTTACCATTGCTAAGGAGATAGAGCTGGAGGATAAGTTTGAGAACGTTGGCGCGCAGCTACTGCAGGAAGTGGCCAGCAAAACTAACGACGTGGCTGGTGACGGCACCACTACCGCCACTGTGTTGGCCCAGGCTTTAATTCACGAAGGCTTTAAGAACCTGGCTGCCGGAGCCAACCCACAGGCTTTACGCCACGGTATAGAGAAGGGTGTGGCCGCTGTTGTGGAATCCTTAAAGAAAATGGCCAAGTCCGTCTCCGGCAAGGAGGAGATCGCCCAAGTGGCTTCTATTTCGGCCAACGACCCCGAGGTTGGTAAGGTAATAGCCGAGGCGATGGAGAAGGTAGGCAAGGACGGCGTTATTACTGTGGAGGAATCACAAGGCCTTACCACCGAATCGGAAGTGGTGGAAGGCATGCAGATAGATAAGGGTTATGTTTCGGCTTACATGGTAACGAATCCGGACCGTATGGAAGCGGTGTATGAAGAACCGAATATCCTGGTAACAGATAAGAAGATCTCGGGTGTACATGAAATTCTGCCGCTGTTGGAAAAAGTGGCGCAGACTGGCAAGAAAGAGCTGGTTATTGTGGCGGAGGATGTGGAGGGCGAGGCGTTAGCTACTTTTGTGGTGAACAACTTGCGCAAGACCTTTAATACCCTGGCGGTGAAAGCGCCCGGTTTTGGTGATCGCCGTAAAGAAATGCTCTCTGATATCGCTGCTGTAACCGGCGCACAGGTGGTAAGCGAGGACTTGGGGCTAAAGTTCGAGAACATAGGTTTGGAAGTACTAGGTTCGGCACGTAAGGTCATTGCCACCAAGGACGAAACCACGTTCGTGGATGGCAAGGGCGACAAGGCTAAGATTAAGGACAGGATTGCGCAAATCAGAAAAGAGATAGAGAAGTCGGACAGTGATTTCGATAAAGAGAAACTGCAAGAGCGTTTGGCCAAACTTTCCGGTGGTGTGGGGGTAATTAAGGTTGGTGCCGCTACCGAGACCGAGATGAAAGAGAAGAAGTACAAGGTGGAGGACGCGCTGAATGCTACCAAAGCCGCGGTGGAAGAGGGTATTGTGGTGGGTGGCGGCGTGGCCCTAGTGCGGGCGGCGGCTGCTCTAGCAAAAGTTGAAGTGGCGCCGGACGAAAAGGTGGGCGTGGATATTTTAAGGCGCGCTTTGGAAGAGCCTCTGCGGCAGATTGCCGAGAACGCAGGCAAGGACGGCGCAGTGGTGGTGGAGGAGGTAAAGAAGCACGAGGGTAATTATGGGTACAACGGCGCCACGGACAAGTACGAGGATTTGGTGAAAGCTGGAGTGGTGGACCCGGCTAAGGTAACGCGTTTCGCCTTGCAGAACGCGGCTTCCATTGCTGTTATGTTCCTTACTACCGAAGCAGTGGTAACCGACTTGCCGGATAAAAAGGATGATAAGATGTCGGGTGGTGGCATGCCACCGGGTATGGGGATGGATTACTAAGAATAGGCAGTAGTCAATAGTAAGTAGTTAGTAGAGCAGCAGCGCCGGTTATACCGGCGCTGCTGTTGTTTTATACATGCCGCCCTGTCGGAGGGCCAGAACAGAGCGCCTGCCTGCCGGTAGCCGTTACGATTGGACATGCGGTTAATCATATTTATGCAGTGGTGGCCGTATTTGATCCTAAAATGGGAAAATATGTGGTTTCGGTAAGCCACACGCCATCGGTTAACGTAGGTGACTTGATAGATTAATCTTAGTTAAGGTTCTGAACAACGATTCAGAACCTTTTTATTTATTATCAAAACCTCTATACTTAACCTGTATGGCGCCAGTTCAAGAAGCAGGACTTTTAGGCCAGCCCATGCGCTGGTACGTGGACCAGGCCGAGCGGCCCTGGGTGGGGCTGTCGCTTTTCCTCCTTTTGGGGTTTGTGAGTAGTTTTTGGCTGGAGATTTCCTACCTTGAGGTGGTGGCTCCGTTGGCTCTCGTAGCCCAGTTGCTAGCTGCTGTAGTGGCAGCTTACCTTACCGGCGTGCACGGCGGTGCCACCTGGGGGCAAACGCTTATTACCTGCCTGTTGGTAGGTGCCGGTGGCGGGCTGGTATCGGCCGTGCTTTCCTTTATTCGCTTTTTCTACCCCTGGCTGCTCCTAAACCTGGTAACAGAACCGGTGTGGAGTGGTTTGCTGGCAGCCGGTGTAGGGGTAATTACCATTGGCTTTTTCCACTTGCCCGAGCTTATAAGGCGCGGGCAAGCAGTTTAAATCTTAAGCCGTAGTTTTTATGCCTAACCAATCTGTTCCCCCCAGCCAGTCAGCAGCCGGTCCGCAGGACGATAAGGTGTATGCCGCCTTGTCGTACTTGTGGATACTCTCGCTCTTCCCGCTCTTAATGAAGCGCGACAGGCCTTTTGTGCAGTATCATGCTAAGCAGGGTTTTTTCCTGTTCTTGGCCGAGGTGGCTATAAGCGTTATCGCTATGGTGCCGGTTTTAGGCTGGCTAGTCGGGTTCGTCGGTTGGATTGCCGCTGCAATACTTTCCATTCTCGGTTTGTTGGCGGCTCTCTCGGGCCGCGAATGGGAAATGCCCATCTTGGGCGCCTACGCCAAGAAGTGGAATTTCTAGCACAGCCATTCAGCCCCTAGTTCTTAGTTAATCGTTTTTCGTACCACACCCTATGCCCAGTCGTGCCCGCAGTTTCGTGCTGCCGTTCGAGAACATTACTATTAAAGATGTTCCGCTGGTCGGCGGCAAGACTGCCTCCTTGGGTGAAATGTACCAGCGGCTTACGCTTAAGGGGGTTAAGGTGCCGCC
This sequence comes from Candidatus Veblenbacteria bacterium, assembly GCA_030700105.1. Taxonomy (GTDB): domain Bacteria; phylum Patescibacteriota; class Patescibacteriia; order Veblenbacterales; family UBA10138; genus JAUYKG01. Next base: position 23,787 of record JAUYKG010000043.1, on the reverse strand, counting down.
TGGCTTTGGCGTGACGGCCTATGCTTACCGTTATTTACTAAAGAAGGCCAAGCTAGAAAAGGGCATTAGGAAGATATTGAAGGGCCTTAATACTAATAATTTGAAGGACTTGGCCAGCCGCGGCGCGGCCGTGCGTCAGCTCATTCTGACATCCAAGTTCCCACCCGAGTTAGTGCGCGCTATTATTGCAGATTACCGCAAGCTCTCGCGCCGGTACCGGGTCAAGGCCGTCGACGTGGCCGTGCGTTCATCAGCCACTGCCGAGGACCTGCCGGACGCTTCTTTTGCCGGCCAGCAAGAAAGCTATCTTAACATCACCGGCGAAAAGGAATTGCTGGAGGCATGTAAGAAGTGTTTTGCCTCACTTTTCACCGACCGCGCCATTTCCTACCGCGTCGACAAGCACTTTGACCATTTCAAGATAGGCCTGTCTATTGCTGTGCAAAAAATGGTGCGCTCGGACAAGGCATGCTCTGGCGTCATGTTCACTATCGACACTGAGTCGGGTTTTCGCGACGTCGTGTTGATAAACGGCGCCTGGGGACTGGGCGAGTACATTGTGAAGGGCGCTGTGAATCCGGATGAATTTGTGGTGTTCAAGCCCACTTTCCGCCAAGGCTTCCCTGCTATTGTCAGCCAGCGCTTGGGCTCGAAGCAGCGCAAGTTGGTTTATGCCGCGTCCGACACCAAGCCGACCAAGAACATGGCCGTGCCGACCAAAGATCAGCAGCGTTTTGTGCTGAAACCAAAAGAGGTGCTGCAGCTGGCTAGATGGGGTATGCAGATAGAGGAGCATTACAAGCGGCCTATGGATATGGAGTGGGCCAAGGACGGCCGTAGCGGCGATCTGTATATAGTGCAGGCTAGGCCCGAGACGGTACAAACCGTGAAATCGAAGACGGTGTTGGAAACATATCATCTCGAAAGCATGGGTAAGGTGTTGGTAACTGGTGCGGCCGTAGGTGCCAAGATAGGTGTGGGACCAGTTAATGTTATTCGCGACGTTAAGGAGATAAGTCGGTTCAAGCCAGGCAGCGTGCTGGTAACAGAGATGACAGATCCCGACTGGGAGCCAGTTATGAAGCAGGCCTCAGCCATCGTCACCAACTCCGGCGGACGTACCTGCCATGCCGCCATTGTATCGCGTGAGCTGGGGATTCCCTGCATTGTCGGTACCAACACCGGCACCAAGGTATTGAAGAATAAGCAAAAGGTTACAGTGTCCTGTGCTGAAGGCGAGCTGGGTAAGGTGTACCAGGGGATTATGAAGTATGAGGTGGTGCACACCAATTTAAAGGGCTTAGGCAAACCTAAGACCAAAATAATGATGAACGTGGGCGAGCCGCAGCAGGCCTTCACTTTGGCGCAGCTGCCCAACGACGGCGTTGGTTTGGCGCGCGAGGAGTTCATTATCAACGATACCATCAAGATTCATCCCCTGGCCCTCATCCATTTCAACAAGCTGCAAGACAAAGCAGCCCAGGCCAAAATCGCCCAGCTGACCGTGGGGTACAATGACAAGCCCAAGTATTTTGTGGACAAGTTGGCCCAAGGCATCGGCACTTTGGCCGCTGCTTTTTACCCCAAGGACGTTATTGTGCGTTTGTCAGATTTCAAATCCAACGAGTATGCTAATTTGATAGGTGGCAAAGAGTTCGAGCCCAAGGAGGATAATCCTATGATCGGCTGGCGCGGCGCCTCACGTTACTACGATCCGGCGTACGAACCTGCTTTCCGCCTGGAGTGCCGAGCTTTCAAGCTGGTACGGGAGAAGTTCGGGCTTACGAACGTGAAAATTATGGTGCCGTTCTGCCGCACCGTGGAGGAAGGTAAGCGGGTGCTCGCGCTTATGGCCTCCGAAGGCCTGGTGCGCGGCAAGAACGGGCTGGAGGTGTATGTAATGTGCGAAATCCCCTCGAACGTCATTCTGGCTGCCGAATTTGCCAAGGTTTTTGACGGCTTTTCCATTGGTTCCAACGACCTCACCCAGCTTACCTTGGGTATTGATAGGGATTCCGGCATTCTCAAAATAGCTGGTGTGGCCAATGAGAAGAATGAGGCGGTAAAAACGCTCATCCGTCAGGTAATACAGGCGGCTAAGGCCTCGGGGCGCAAGATAGGCATTTGCGGCCAGGGCCCATCTGATTTTTCCGACTTCGCTGAGTTTTTGGTACGGGAGGGGATAGATTCCATGTCTTTGAACCCGGATTCGGTGCTCGCTACTACCGTGCGTATTCTCAAGCTTGAACAGCGTTTGGCCAAGCAAGCCAAACGGGCTAAATCGAGTCCGAAACGGAAACCCAGGCGCAGACGGAGGTAGCTCGTCATACAAGGTATTTCACGAAGTGCCATCTTGTTTTAGTATGGATAAAATGGCGTTACGTTGATGTTTTTCTATGAGGTCTATAACCTTTTCGCGCGAAAAGGTTATAGACTAAATATCTGCTGCCACGGATGTAATGATAGGCCCGGCCGTTTAGGTACCAGGCTTCCTTTTTTGGTCGTAAAATGGTACTTTATAACCCGCTTAGTCAGAATTCCTGTATCTAGCGGAGAGGTCGCATAGTGGTCTAGTGCGCTTGCTTGGAAAGCAAGTGTACCGCAAGGTACCGGGGGTTCGAATCCCCCCCTCTCCGCCAGGTATGGGAAATTAGCGTGCCCTATGGATGACGTAGCGCATCTTAGAGAGGCAATAGCGCAGTCTAGGGCTTCGGTAGAGGCCGGAGGATTCCCTATTGGGGCAGTGGTGGTTAAGGAGGGTGTGGTGCTCGGCTGGGGAGTGAGCGATGGTAAGCAGCTCAAGGATCCTACCAATCATGCTGAGATAGCGGCCATCCGTGAGGCGTGTAAAAAAATAGATAACAGAGATTTAAAAGGCGTTACCCTGTATTCTTCCTTGGAGCCCTGCCTTATGTGCTTTGCGGCGGCGTTTTGGGCACATATTCCACGGATAGTATATGCTTGTAGAAAGGGGAGGGTGTCTAAACAGCACTCCGAGGGTACGCATGATATAGTGGCTGTGAACGAGGCTGCCCGCCGCCACATTGAGCTTGTTCATTTATCTGAATTAGAAAGGGAGGCGGCAAAAGTAATAGATGATTGGGAAGCAAGCGTTAGATAATTCATTAGCCTATGGCCAACGACGTTGAACAAATCAAATCCCGCCTGGATATTATAGAGGTGGTAGGCGAGTACATTCGCTTAAAGCAATCGGGGCAGAACTGGAAAGGCCTGTGCCCGTTCCATGGTGAAAAAACTCCGAGCTTAATGGTACATCGTGAAAAGCAGATTTGGCACTGCTTCGGTTGCGGCTTGGGCGGCGACGTGTTTGAATTTATAGAGAAGATTGAGAATGTGGAATTCCCCGAGGCGTTGGAAATTTTGGCGCGCAAGGCTGGGGTGGAGCTTACATCTCGCCAAGGCGGGGGGCCCGAGGCTGGCAAACGCTTGCGGCTTTTTCATTTATTGGAAGTTGCTACCGCGTTTTACCGTGAGCAGCTTAAGAGTAGTGCTTCGGGTGCTGTGGCGCGAGCCTATCTTGCTAAGCGCGGTGTTACACCTGAGAGCGTGGCCGATTTCAGCTTGGGCTATGCACCGCCGGAGTGGGACAAGCTTACCAACCACTTGCGTAACAATGGGTTCAGTATAGAGGAGGCTTTGCTCTCTGGTGTGGCCATGAAGAGCGAGCGCGGTCCGGGTGTGTACGACAGGTTCCGCGACCGTTTACTCTTCCCCATTACCGACGCGCAGAGTCGAGTGGTTGGGTTCGGTGGGCGAACCTTGGACCCCGAGGCCAAGGAGGCAAAGTACATCAATTCGCCTCAGGGGCCCATCTATAATAAAAGCTTAATACTCTATAACCTGGACAAGGCCAAATTGTATATTAAGGAGGCGGGCTGTGCTGTGCTGGTGGAGGGGTACATGGATATTATTGGCAGTTGGGAAGCGGGCGTGAGGAATGTAGTGGCCACTTCCGGCACGGCGCTCACCCCGGAGCAGGTAAAACTTTTAAAGCGTTACACGAATGAACTCCGACTGGCTTTCGATGCGGACCTGGCGGGCCGCACAGCCAGCGAACGGGGGATAGACCTGGCGCTGCAAGCCGAGCTGGAGGTGAAGGTGATAAAGCTGCCGCAGGGTAAGGACCCGGACGACGCGGCACGGGTGGACGCCGTCGGCTTCAAGAGCGCGGTGGAAAGCGCGCTGCCAATCGGTGATTACGCTTTTGCTACCGTTCTCGGGCAGGTGGACACAACCACGCGCGAGGGCAAGAAGCAGGCGGCCAAGCTCTTGCTCGCCGCTATTGTTAAGCTGCCGGACCCAGTGGACCGTGACTACTACCTTAAGCGCTTGGCCCGCGAGTTGGACGTGGATGAGCGCAGCTTGCGTGAACGCTTACCTGTTAATAGAACTCCGGTAGCCGGTGCTTCCCCCGAGCCGGTAACCGAGCCTGTGGCCAAGCCCAGCCGAGAGCAACTGCTCTCGGAACGGCTCCTGGTTCTCCTGGTGGGCTTCGGCCCAGAGCTCTGGCCACTCACCTTAGGTTTGGAAGCGGGTATGATTGCCCCGGTCTGGGCGGAACTTTACAGGCAGGCAGCCTTACAGTATAGTGAAAGGCAACGTGTCGATTTTGACGAGCTCGCCCAAGAGCTCGTACACGAACCAACGACCAATCGACTTATCAACATACTCTCGCTGAGGGCAGAGCATGATTTTGCCGATGTTGACCCGCGGGAAGCACGACAGGAATTCGAGCAGGTGGCTCGCGAGCTTAAGACGAACTACCACAAGCGTTCCCTTAAGTTCTTGAGCGACGCTATTGCCCAGGCCGAGCACGCGGGCCAGAACGATAAGCTGGAGGAGCTTAAGCTTAAGTACCGCGAGGTCACCGTGGAACTTACCCAGCTGCAGCGGTAATTATATTTGTACTATCATATGGTCAAAACGAAACGTAAGCCGAAGAAGGTGGTAAAGAAGCCCCATGCCAAAGCGCGCCCCCAGCCCAAGAAGCGTCGTCTGGTGGTGCACGCCAAAGCTAAGGCGAAGGTCCGTGCAGCTAGGCTGGCAGTGCAGCCGGACCAGCGGGAGGTTCTAAGGCTCGTTCAGAAAGCTCGTCAGCGCGGCTTTGTTACCGAGGATGAGGCGCTGGCGGTGTTCTCCGAGGTGGAGGAGTACTTGTCGCTCTACGACGAGTTCTTGGACGATCTGGAACGTAACGGCGTTCAGCTCATTGAAACCGAGGGCAATATTTTGGACCTTACCGAGAAAAAGGATGACATCTTTCAGAAAGCCAATTTGCCTACCGATCGCAAACCGTACGACCTTACGGAGATCTCGGCCGATTCTATTCAGATGTACCTGCGGGAAATAGGCAAGGTGCCGCTCCTCAAGGCCGAGGAGGAGGTTGTGCTGGCCAAGCGCAAGGAACGGGGCGATGCTGAGGCTAAACGCCGTCTCATAGAAGCCAACCTGAGACTGGTAGTTTCCATTGCCAAAAAATTCACCGGCAAATCCCTCTCGCTCTTGGATCTTATTCAAGAGGGGAACATTGGCATGTTTCGGGCCGTGGAAAAATTTGATTACCGCAAGGGCTATAAGTTTTCCACCTACGCCACCTGGTGGATACGCCAGGCCATTACGAGAGCGCTGGCGGACCAATCGCGCACCATCCGCATACCCGTGCACATGGTGGAAACCATCAATCGTTTTCAGCAAATAGAGCGCCAGCTCATACAGGATTTGGGTCGTGAGCCCCTGCCCGAGGAAATCGCGGCCGAAATGGGCGAGACGGTGGAGAAAATCCACCATATCATCAAGATCTCACAGGAGACCATCAGTTTAGAGACCAGTGTGGGCGAGGACGAGGAGGACAGCACACTAGGTGACTTTATTGAGGATGTAAAAACCATTTCACCCGACCGCGTGGCTGCCATGCAGCTCTTGCGTGACCATGTGCGGGAGATTGTTTCCGAGCTCACGCCCCGCGAGCAGAAGATTTTAGAAATGCGTTTCGGGCTCCAAGACGGCGTTTCCCACACCCTGGAAGAGGTGGGGCAGGAGTTCGGGGTTACCCGCGAGCGCATTCGGCAAATAGAGGCCAAGGCGCTGGAGAAGATCCAAGGCCACCTCAATATGCGCAAGCTTAAGGATTACTAGAAGATACACTAAAGACCTGCCCAGATAGAGGCGGGTCTTTTTGATTATAGGCGGTGGCTTAGGCGCGCCCGGATTTTTTCCTAAGCTCGTTCTTAAGTATACGCTTGCGCAAACGTATACTTTGTGGAGTTACTTCCACCAATTCGTCGTCGCCTATGTACTCCAGCGCTTCCTCCAGAGTGAGCCGGTTTGGCGGAGTGAGGTCGGAGGTAACCGTATCGGCATTGGAGCGGAAGTTGGAGAGTTGTTTGGCCTTACACACGTTCGCCACTATATCCTCGGCCTTAGCGTTTTGTCCTACCACCTGGCCTTCGTACACCCGCTCGCTCGGGCCTATGAACAGCACACCCCGTTCCTGCGTGCGCAGTAGTGCGTAGGCGGTGCTGGTGCCTGGTTCGTGCACTACCAGCGAGCCGTGGGGGCTTGCCTCAATAGCTTCGGCCTTGGGGAAGTAGCCGGCGAAGAGAGAATTGATTATCCCTAAGCCCTTGGTTTCTATAATGAACTCATTGCGGAAACCTATTAGTCCGCGCGTGGGGATGAAGAAGTGAAAGCTCGCCAGCCCGTTTTCCACCGACATGTTTTTTAGCTCGCCGCGTCGCAGGCTCATTTTTTGTACCACCATGCCGGAGTAGGCTTCGGGTACGTCTATCCATACATCTTCAGTGGGTTCCAGCACCAAGTCCCCCTCGTGCCTAAAAATGACCTCGGGCCGGGAAACCTGGAGTTCATAACCCTCGCGCCGCATTTTTTCTATCAGGATAGCCAGATGCAGTTCACCACGCCCACTCACCACGAACTCGTCGGCCGAGCCGCCGTCGGCCACCTGGAGCGCCACGTCGTGGTCCAGTTCCTGGTACAGGCGTTCGCGCAGGTTGCGCGAAGTGCAGTACTGCCCCTCTTGCCCGGCGAAGGGTGAGCTGTTCACCGAGAATACCATTTTTACAGTTGGTTTCTCTATAGCGATGGGCGTTAGCGCTTCCGGATTTTCCACGTCGGCTATGGTATCGCCTATGTTCACGTCTGCTATGCCCGCCACGGCCGCAATGTCGCCCGCCGCCACCTTATCCGCTGGTACACGCGCTAAGCCGCCGAACGTCATGAGCGCAGTTACCTTGCCGCGCACAGGACTGCCTTCCGCGGGCAGGTGCATTACCGCTTGATTGGCAGTTATGGCGCCGCGGTACACGCGGCCAATGGCAATTTTGCCTACGTAGTTGTCGTACACGGTGGACACCACGCGCAGTTGCAAGGGTCCTTCGGCTATGGCCGGGGGCGGAATGTGTTTAATAATGGCGTCGAATAGTGGAACGGCGTTCTTCATACTCGCCAGTTCGGGCATTGTGCCGGCCAAGCCGAGCTTACCAGCGGCGTACAGAATGGGGAAGTTCAGCTGTTCGTTAGTGGCGCCAAATTCCATAAATAACTCCAGCACCTTTTCCAGGGCATAGTTCGGACGGGCGTTCGCCTTGTCCACTTTGTTGACTACTAGAATAATTTTGTGCCCGGCTTGGAGCGCTTTTTTGAGAACAAAGCGTGTTTGCGGCATGGGCCCCTCCTGGGCGTCCACCAGGAGCAGTGAGCCGTCGGCCAAATTAAGAACGCGTTCCACCTCGCCCCCGAAGTCGGCGTGGCCAGGCGTATCGATAATGTTTATCTTGGTGCCGCGGTACACTACCGCCGCGTTCTTGGAGAAAATAGTAATGCCCCGTTCCCGCTCTAGCTCGTTCGAATCCATAATAAGATCTGTCTGAGCAAGCTTGCCCAGGTTGGTTTCCGATTGCTTTAACAACGCATCCACCAGCGTGGATTTGCCGTGGTCTACGTGAGCGATAATGGCGATGTTACGGATTGTGTTCATAGGAAAAAGGGCGCTCTCTCTGCCTGGTGCGCAATCATAGAGGTTTTATTGTGTTCTGTCAATGTTAAACACCAAAGCACAGCCACTTTTTAGCAGTGGTAGGAGGAAGGGTCGCCTTTGTGCCGTTAGTTCTGGCGTTCGTTCAGGATAGCCAGAATGCGGTTGAGTTTTTCGTTCTCAATGCGCGCCAGCGCTTGTTGCAGCTCTTCTATCTCCAATTTGGCCGCTACGTTGGTTTCGTAATCTGCCAGTGCCTGGTGCCGGTCGCGGTCGGCCTGCCGGTTTTGCGACATCATGATAATAGGTGCGGCGTAGGCGGCTTGAGTGGAGAAGAGCAGGTTCAGGAGGATGAAAGGGAAGGGGTCCCAGTGGTGCAGGTAGGCTACTACGTTGAGCGACATCCAGAGGATGACGATAAGGGTTTGGGTGATAATGAATTTCCACGAGCCCATAGCGCCAGCCAAGGAGTCGGCCAGGCGCTGGCCTAGGCTAAGGCTTTCCTGGTGCTTATCGTGCCAGGTAGGGCCGTGTGAGGTATGACGGGGGGTGAGCATACTGGTGTGCGGTTAAGTCGTAAGGTTACGCTGTTAAGCGTAGCACAAAACCAGTTCCTCCTCCGCCAGCAAAATGAAGAGGCCGCGAGCGCCAGGCTTACGACTTCTTTTGGCGCTGCTTAGATTTTCTTAACTTTGTTTTTATGTGTTGACAGAAAGCTCGTTCCATGCGAGAATGCCTCGTTAACTATGTCTGAATCTCAAACTGCTCCCCCGGGCTTTTTTGGCCTCGGTATTGCGCCAAGGATTTTGGAAGCGCTGGACCGTCTCAAACTAACCACACCAACCCCTATTCAGCGCGACGCAATTCCGCCAGCTATGGAGGGGAAGGACCTTATTGGTATAGCGCAAACCGGCACTGGCAAAACGCTAGCCTTTGCCATACCTGTTATACAAAGGCTGGCGCGTATGAAGGGGCAGGCTTTGGTGCTTTTGCCCACGCGGGAACTTGCGCTGCAGGTGGACGAGGTGTTCCGTAAGTTCGGCGGGGCGTTTGGTTTGCGTACCGCCGTGCTTATCGGTGGACAGGATATACGAAAACAGCACTCTGCTCTCGCCAAGCGTCCGCATGTCATAATCGCCACACCTGGCCGGCTCATAGACCACCTGGAGCAAAAAACCGTACGCCTTACGGAGGTGAATGCGTTGGTCTTGGACGAGGCCGACCGCATGCTCGATATGGGTTTCCTGCCGCAGATAACGCGTATACTGAAAGTAGTGCCGGTGGACCGGCAGACCATGCTTTTCTCAGCCACTATGCCCGAGGGTATTGTGCGCATCGCCGCCACCTATATGAAACTGCCCGTGAGGGTGGAAATAGCTAGGCCTGGTACGGCAGCTGACAATGTTACCCATGAACTGTTCGTGGTTACGCGCGAAGCCAAGAGTTCGCTGCTCGAGAAATTACTTACCGACTACCACGGTTCCTCGCTCGTATTTTGCCGCACGAAGTTCAACGCCAAAAAGGTAACCCGGGCGGTTGTTGCCATGGGCCACCAGGCAGCTGAGATACACTCCAACCGTTCCTTGGCCCAACGGCGCGAAGCGCTGGACGGCTTTAAGTCGGGGCGCTACCGCGTACTGGTAGCCACGGATATAGCAGCCCGCGGTATAGACGTTACTGGAATTGAGTTGGTGATAAACTATGATTTACCGGACAACCCGGGGGATTACGTGCACCGCATAGGCCGCACCGCGCGGGCGGGCCAGAGCGGGCGGGCAATTTCCTTTGCCACGCCAGACCAGCGCACAGAAGTGCGGGAGATAGAGAAGCTTGTGCGCATCATGCTGCCACCTTCCAAGCTGCCCACTCTGCCTCCACTACGTACACCAGCCTACACAAGCCAAACACATAGCTTGCCCCGTGCTCATGGGGCTCCGCGCAGCCACAGCGGATATAGCCGCCGCCCACCACGCAGAGGGTATAGGTAATATTGCTGAAAAACATAAACAGAGCTTGAAGCTCTGTTTTGGTTTGCGACCCGTAGACAGTTTCAGAACCGTAGACCAGCGTAAGGGCAAACGCAGTAATTGAAAATACTTTCGCCTATAGTGGCCAGGCCACTGGCAGCGTGCCGGTAAAGGGGTAATCCCCGAACAGCACGTCCGCTACGCCCCCGCCTTCGCTGCCTGGCAGCCAGGCAGCCACCACCGTGTTCCACTCATCCACGTAGGGGCGGATGTCGAGTGGTCGTCCGGAGATAATAATGACCACCAGCTTTTTGCTGGCCGCCTTAACCTGGGCAATCGTTTGCAAATCTTCCGGCGTTAGGGTGGGGTGCTCGCTATCCCCCCAACCCTCGGCGTAGGGTGCCTCACCCACAATAGCTATTCCTACGTCCGCTGGTTGCCTAGCCGAGCCGAAGTCTCCCTCAAGACTGTATTCAATAACAGAATCTTTGGATACCGTGTTCTTTATCGCATCAAGGATAGTTGTGCCGGGAATCCAGTTACCGTCGATGCCCTGCCACTCCACTGTCCAGCCCCCGCTCTGGCGACCGATATTGTGCGCAGAAGAACCAGCCACAATAATGCGTGGTGTTTGCTTGTTTAGCGGCAAGGTGTGCTGGGTATCCTTCAGCAGCACTAACGATTTGCGTACTGCCTCGCGGGCCAGCTCACGGTGCTCAGCCGAGCCAAGCTGGTTCAGTCCAGAGTCCTCATCTGACGCGCTGTTGAATAGGCCAGCTGCAAACTTAGCGCCCAAGATGCGGCGGACTGCATCGTCCAGACGTTCAGTTGTTATGTCGCCCCGCTCCAGCGCCTGCCACATGTACCGAGTGAACGATTTGTAGTCGTACGGCAACATAACCATATCCACCCCGGCGTTAATAGCTGTAACCACGGCGTGGTACTCGCCGCCTGGAATTTCGTACACCCCGTACCAGTCCGAAACCACGAAGCCTTGGAAGCCAAGCTCGCCCTTCAATACGTCGCTAAGCAGGTAGCGGCTAGCCGCCAGCTCGACCCCATTCCAAGTGGTGTGGCCGACCATAACGCTACCTACACCTGCCTTAATTGCGGCAGCGAACGGGGGTAGGTGCACTGCCCGTAACGTCGCTTCGTCTACTCGTGTAATACCTTGGTCTATTTTGAAGTTTGGGTTACCCGAGGTGCCCCAAACCATATCGCCAGTACCTAGGTAGTGTTTGGCAGTACCAATGACGGATGAAGCGTTGTACACTCGGGATTGAAGACCTTCCAAGTAGGCGGCACCCAGTTCACTGACGACTTTCGAGTCAGCGCCAAATGTTTCGTACGTTCGGCCCCAGCGGGTATCCTGCACTACATCTACACTTGGCAAAAAATTCCAGTGGATGCCCGTGGCAGCCATTTCCTGCGCTGTGGTTGCGCCAATGCGGCGCACGAGGTCGACGTCGCGGCTAGCGCCAAGGCCAATGGCGTGGGGAAAAATAGTAGCACCTAGAACATTGGTGTGGCCATGTGTAGCATCGACCCCGTACAGCAACGGAATACTCAAGCGGCTGTTCTTGGCATAGCTTTGGAATTCGTTAACCATGTCTAGCCACGCTTGTGGTGTGTTGAATTCCGGCTTGGCGCCACCACCACTCAGGAGTGCGCCCAGGCCGTAGCGGGCAATGTCTGCTTTACGGTGGATACTGTTCTTTTCTACCAATGCTAGTTGGCCGATTTTTTCAGCCGTGGTCATACGGTTCAGCAAGTCCTCCACCCGAGCCGCCACAGGTTGCGTTGGATCTCGGTATACGGCGCTATTAATGTCGGCCGAACCAGGGTAAACCGCTAGCCAGAAAGTCACTACCGCGACTGCTACGCCGAGGACGACAATCACGATTAGTACCCAGGGCGTAGGTGCTATTTTTGCCAGGGTTTTTATTGTGGTGGAAATCTTCGATGTTACAGTACCAAACATAATGATAAGTATAACATTAATCGGAGTTTATACCCCGCTCTAGAATACCTGTATCATCAACGCAAAATTTAGCCACCTATTATTTTTGTATGTTAAAGAGTATACTTATCTATATTATCGATATAAATAGATAGAAAGGGGGTGGTTATGGATTCATATAATTCGCCAACTACCAAGCCATTATATCGCGGCACACAAATCGTTTGGTATGTTCTTGGTGTCCTGGAAGCGCTTTTGGTGTTTCGGTTCGTCTTAAAGTTGTTTGGCGCCAATCCCGTGGCCGGATTTTCCAGCTTTATTTATGGAGCAACGAAACTCTTTGTCGCTCCGTTCCTGAACGTGTTCCGCATTTCTAAGGTGGTGGAGGGCAGTATTTTTGAGTGGACTACTATTTTAGCAATGGTAGTCTACGGGCTTATTGCTTGGGGTATTATTAAGCTTTTGGTTATCAGCAAGTCGGTATCCACGCCGGAAGCCGCGGCTAAGTTGGATATACAAGATAAATAAATATCTTATTCATTAAGCACTAATGCTATGGGAATTATCCTGTGGATTTTGTTCGGTGGTTTGGTCGGTTGGGTGGCGTCTCTAATTATGAAGACCGATGCCCAGCAGGGCATTGTGCTAAATGTTGTCGTGGGTATTGTGGGTGCCCTGTTGGGTGGCTGGCTTATGAGCTTGTTCGGTAAAAGCGGCGTTGGTGATTTTAATTTGTACAGCTTTCTGGTGGCACTGCTTGGAGCCGTGGTCCTTATCTGGATTGTTAAAATTCTGCGGCGTTAATACGGAAGACCGCATAGACAAAAAGAAAACGCGCCCTAGCAAAAAAGCGGCGTGTTTTCTTTTTTCTGGGGCTACTATTTGGCTACATAACAATAACAAAACGCGCGCCATATGGGGAGGCATGTTTTGTTAAGGCTCGGGGTCGTGGAGGGCATTAGAACTTATGTATGTTGAATAAGAGAGACAAAACGTAACGCAAGTTTTGTAACTATTTTACCTGAAAGTATTTGTGCGCATGGCTGATGCCATGATTTTCTGATATGATTTAGATGAGATTAATTTTTTGCCTTATCCTATGCAAAATACGCCTAATAACTCGCAACCGCAAGTGCTATCTGAATCATCACTTGAGAGAATTCAACAACACTCAGCCGCTTATTGGCATGAGCGCATGTATGAATACGGCGTGGCGCTTGGACTGGCCATTGTGCAGTTTGTCGCCTTTTCAGTGTATCTCTATGGCCGACGGGGGTTTTACGATTTATTTATCATCAATAAAGCGTTCGCTGGTGTAGCCGCTGTATTGCTTGGCATAGTGCTTCTCCTGGGGCCGTTAGGCCGCATGTTTAATATGTTTGATAAGTACTTAAGGTTCCGTAAAGAACTAGGCATAATGGCTTTTTTCTTCGCATTGATGCATACGGTGTCATCACTTTTTTTTCTACCAGGCCGTTTCCCCTTGGAACGCTATTTCACAACTGGAAAATGGCCTTTCCTTTTTGGTTTAATAGGCATTGTGGTACTAATGGCTATTTTTGCCATCTCCAATAATCGAGCTATACAACGCATGACCGCTCATCGTTGGTGGTTTTGGCAGCGTTGGGGAATTCGCATTGCACTTGCGGCGGTAGCGCTACACGTGGGTATAATGAAAGTGCCGGGCTGGATTGAATGGTACCGCCAAGGCGGGAGTACACAGTTGGTACGTCCGGAATGGCCCGGGCTCGGTATTCTGATAGCTTGGTTTATGATAGTGGTAATTGTTGTACGGATAGCCGAAGCTATAAACATAAAAGTTGGTAAAATAGTGTGGTATAGCTGCGTATTTTTTTTGCCAGTCATTTATCTGGCGACGTTTATTTGGGGAAGGCAATTCATTAAATAAGCTTGCTTATCAATTAACAAAGAATCGAGAATTTTTCTCGATTCTTTGTTTTTAGCCCCGGGGTCGTGGAGGGCATTAGAACTAAATTCGGTAGCGCTTCCGAATTAACCTAGCAGCTCTAATAGGAGAAAGGTGGGTGTTATCGATTATAAAGTTGGGTTGATAGGGAACATCGGCAAATATATCATGTCTTTTCATGAGATCATGTAATTTTTCATGAGTTTTTATCTTACTAAACACGCTACGTGAAGGATTCTTTATCCTTTTCAATAATACTTTCTTATCACAGATTAGATGAACAAATAGAATTTGACCCCTATGTTTCCTAGCTTGCCGTACGATTCTCTTAAGAGAGTTTTTGTCCGCCGGTTTGCCATATACGTACGTCAAGATGATGCCTTTATGTTTTGCCCTCGCTGCCCGCTCCAATAAATCTAGACGATATTTGCGGACCGCCTGGCTAAATTCATTGGTGCCGAACTCAAATACCGTTTCCACAAGATCATTAAGAAGATGGTTGTGAAGCAGACTGAAGCTGGTGAGATTTGAAAGTCTCCTCGCCACGGTAAGTTTACCTACACCCGGAGCACCATATATAAAAATTGTTTTCATAGAGTTAGTTTAGCATTTAATTTTAAAAGCAAACAACCACCCTAATCGGGTGGTTTAAATATCATGGCTCCGGGGCCGCTATTCTCGCTGGATTTATGAATTTGTTTAACCTTAGCTAAATTCTTATTGCAATGGTAGGAACAGCGGCCTCAGTAGAAAGAGTAAAATTAGTTTGTTAACTATAATTACTCCATAACTGATTTAATAATAAAGTCGTCAGAAAACTCTTTTCCGGCCGTGGAATCTTCCCTTTCCCTTGCTTTTTTACTTTCCCTTGCTACGGAAAACAATCTTTCTAGCTCGCTTTTTATCTGTCCTCGATTAAAAGCATTCCAATTGACTAACTTATCAGGTTTGCTATTTAAGTCACTCTTTAAATAAATATCATAGCCCGTTCCAAAACCATTTAAATGTATTCCACTCCATGGATACATTCCTGGTAATACAGGCTGGGGTTTCCAGAAAAATTCGTACATTTCGAGTATATTATTTTGAATATTCTTTCCGCACACAACAAATCCAGATCCCCTGACATTATAGTCATCTGGCCACTGTTTCATATTGAAATTAAGTTGTTGTAAAACTGCATTTTGAACATAACCCTTAAAATCCTCGCTAATCCATTTCAAATTTCTCCCTTTCCATCTTCCCAACCTCTCATAATCTAAACAATAATCACTCCAATATTTTTCTCCAAATTTATTATTCCCGTGATTAAAAATAATTAAAGGACAAGAATCAAACTTGTATATTTTATCGAAACCGTCTTTATAGCCACCGTTCCATTTCCGGTCGACATACCTTGTATCGGCGCAAACACATATATCGTCTTTGCATAGCGCCGCTAGTATCAAACTCATAACAATAGTTAGTTATTTATTAACTAAGTTTAGTATACCAAAAAACAAGTAGATCAATTATTTTAGCCAAAAAAGAAGTGGCCTGTAATCGAACTGAGATTTATTGGGTTTTTGCTCAATTCTCACTTAACGGAAAAACAAAACACGAAGCGTAGAACTTCGTGTTTTGTTGCGACCCAATAAACAGTGGGTTTCCTGCTACCGTGTTCCGGTCGCGTAGAACGAATTGTAATGGCTCCCCACCATGGTTGGTCAAAGCTCGCGACCCCAGTGAAATACTGGTCCGTCCAGCTCACGTAGTGACACGTTGCTCCAGTAATGTCGCACCCGTAATCAACCGTCCCCACATTCCCGTGGGTCGGCCATGTCGGGTTCGTTAGGAGCGTTCCCGTAAAGGTAGCCCGGTATCCGCCTTTCATATCTCCGTGGACGTCGGTCCCGATAGTTTCTTTACCGCCGGGGCCAGTCTGTCCAGCGACTGCCTTAAATTTACCGTCGTAGGTGACCGTCGCACACCCTAAATTGACTATGTTCAGTCGAAAAACCACTGGGTCGGTAAACTATCCTGCCTTTTGCGCATGCTTCCAGGCATTTTTGTAATGGTCAATTGCACCATCAAAATTGCTTTTCAATTTCTCCTCGTCGCTCTTCGCCAATTCTTTGTTGGCTTCATCAATCTTTTGGCAAATTCAGACGGCAAGGAATCCATTGCTTCTCTTGCATGTTGTCTAATTTTTTTTCATTCATTTATTTTTATTTTACCAAAAAAACAACCCACCGATTTCTCGATGAGTTGTTTAAAACTAATCTAATTAGTTTATGTGAACTTTACGGATGTATCTGTGAACCTTGAGGGCTCCGCTAGGTCTTTCCTAGCGGAGCCCTCACTGAAACAAAAACCGCCCCAAGAGGGCGGTTTTTGGGAAGTATAAAGTTTTATTATTAATGATTAACGTAACTTACACACGCTCCCTGATTCTTGAATGTAACATCGGTAAATGTCTCCCATCCACCATCTTTACACTCATCCTTTGATGTTGGAACTACAAGACCCACGTGCCAATGAGCGGCATAACTGTCGCTATTGAGAGTAGGAAAGTCATCCAATCCATAGTTATAGCTGTTAAGGAACAACTCACGGATGAAGCTTCCACCTCCTGAAGCAGTACCAACTTCTTCACCATTTATGTAGTAAATGTATTCCCCCGCTTCGGTGTCAAGCTCAATGCCGAGTGTTACCCACTCACCATACTCGAAAGCTGTGGTAACATTCGTCCATCCAGTTTCACCGTCGAAAATACGGAAGCCTTCATAGTCGGGTCTGTTGCTTATGTGAGTACTGCAATCTGCTGCGTCGCAATCTTCACTATTAACAAACTCAATGACTCCAAAGGGCGCATCCCCAGGTCGCACATCCCCGTCGTAACCTACAACCCAGAATCCTGCACGCACAGCTGTGTTTTCCCAGGCGGGGTCGATGTAGAGATCTACCTGAACGGCGGTACCGAAGTCCTCCGCGCCAGTGGTTTTGATTCCCTCCGTACGATAGAACCCTCCGGAAGCAGTTAATAAGCTATTGATTCCGATATGCGCCACATTGGTGCGTCCAAATTCCGTAACTGATGTCACCCCACCTGTAGGATACGTTCGATCCGCTCCCCAATTTGTACTAAGCTCTGTCGCGGTGAACGGATCAGGACTAATAAAGTGGCTGCTCGCAAGTGCGGAGCCTACGGTTCCAACCATTAATGCTAAAGCGAAAACTCCAATTCCATATGTTAACAATTTTTTCATATATTATATAGTTAGTTGTTATAAGTATGTTAACTTTTCATTCCATGTCGGCGTTTCGACCACACGTCGATCTGAGTGGTCATTATACACGTCCATAATGGCGTGTCAATTTGTCTCCAGATGAGACTTATGAAGGATAAAAGAAATTTTCTTCAAAAACTTCACTTTGAAAAAAGTCCGACCAATTTGGTTAGACCATTTTCTTGTGGCTCGGGCGGCCCGCCTCGCGGTTTTGTCTGCTGACAAAACACGCTCCGGCGTTCGAATCCAGACGAAACTGCCACTGGCAGTTTCTCCGCCTCAAACAAAAAAGAAATCGCACCACCGAATAGTGATGCGCTTTCTTTTGGCTCCGGGGGTGGCCACCGCTATACGGGGCAGGGAATCCTTTTTGCTCCGACAAAAAGCCTGGGCGCTACACTCAGCACGCTACGCTTGCTCGCGTGCTTTCCGCTTCGCTATCTCACGCCCTTCGATTCCCACTATCTCAAAACTATAACAAAACGCACCACACAAGGTGGCACGCTTTGTTATGGCTCCGGGGGTGGGAATCGGACCCACGACCAAGTGCTTAACAGGCACCTGCTCTACCGCTGAGCTACCCCGGAATGTAAATGAGCGCTGCCGAGCCGAGTACTGTCCCAGAGCAGCGCTCCTTATGCTAGGGGATAGCGGTGACTTTGGCAAGGTGGCCGAGTAGTCCCGCCATAATTTTGGTAAATAAAAGAGGCGGATGTGGCATCCGCCTTCGCTATATTAGTTGACCCTGAGTATTTTTTTGAGGTCGTCCAATTTTGTCCTTTCGAAACAAACACCGATATTTTGTCCTTCCGCAGCCCCCGCGGCCTCATTGTTGTTGATTTCAATGCGAACAATATTGTCATCCAGTAGGAAATCACCACAAGACGACATAACTATCCTTTCGTTTGTTTTTATACAGCCCTTGGTTATTGTAGCCAGCACTACTACGCCATGATGCGTATCACACTTCTTTTTGGCGCTGGAAGTCGAGAATATACGCTTAACCTCAGCTATGGAGTCGGTGCCTAGTAGGACTAGGCGGTATTTGTTAATAACCTCAAGAGGAATTTGATTGTTGGTTTGACTCACTTTTGCACCTTATTTTTTGTTGATAATTTTGTTTTATAGATTGCCCCTATTCTAGTGGCTGGTGCGGATTTGTCAAGGTATGCACTCGTTTTTCCTCCTCAATAAAAAGCGACGGATATTTATTAGAAATACCCGTCTTAACAAATTTTGTTATGAACCCATGGCCATGCGGGTAAGAACTCTTTTTATTTTTCTCAACCTTGTATTAACAAGGCAAATTCCTACCTTCTCTCCTATATTGGCTGTCTCAATTTCTTTTCCATTGAGTTCTAACCTTGCAATTTGATCTGTAATTAATGGCGTATTATTACCCGTGGAAACGGTGATATCCATGCCATTCCTTGCAAAGCCATGCTTAATCGTAGCAATTATAATAGTGCCATGTTTGGTTGGAATTTTGGTAGCACATTTATTTTTCGCACTAGATGCTGAGAAAATATTCTCAACTTTCGCAAACCCGAGTGTGTTATGGGCGTTGAGATTACCTTTTTGGATGATCTCGGGGTTAATATGGTTGGCGGGCAGGTTTGTTTTGTTCATGTGTTACTCCAATTGATGTTGTTTTTTGATTTTTGTTAATTAGGTATTTAGTTAAAGTTTCCACTATTCTAAGAGTTTCCCCCGTATTGTCAAGGGCAAGCTAGCCTGAGCGTGTTATGTATTGTGCTTGGGTACGTTATAATAAGTACATCATGGTAAGACTACGTTTAATCTCGCTCACAGTTGCCTTTGTGTTTGTGGCGGGGGTTTTGCAGCCCGGGGCTTTGCTTTACGCCCAAACAGGCGAGGAAAAGGCGGCCCAAAGGCAGGCGCTGGAGCAGGAGCTGGCGCAGATAGAGCAGCAGATTCGGCAGTACGAGCAGGAGCTTAAAACCATTAAGGGTGAAAAGAATACCCTCCAGAACAAGATAAATCAGCTTAAGAAAAAGCAGGCCACTCTGAACTTGCAAATCCAGGCTACCAGCTTAAAGATATCCGATCTGGAGCGTAAGCTTACCACCACCCAAGCCGACATTACCCAGAACGAAGCCATGTTGGCAGCCATGCGGGAGCAACTGGCTTCCTACATCCGGCTCATGTACCAGCGCGATACCTTTCCTTTTTACTACACTTTCCTCTTGGGCGGAAAACTCTCGGACGTTATGGTGGACGTGGAGGCTTACGTGCAGGTGAGCGAGGGGTTGCAGGTGCTCATGGGCGAGCTTAAATCCACCAGGAACCAGCTGGATACCCAGGTGGCCACATTCAGCGAGCAGCAGGACGAGAACCAGAATCTCCTGGCGGTGAGCCTCTTGCAACAGCACGAGCTCATAGGTTCGGTGAGCCAGCAGAGTTCGCTGCTTGCCAAAACTCGCGGCCGCGAAACCGAGTACCAAAAAGAGCTCACGAACACCAAGCAGCGCGCAGCCGAGATTCGTGGCCGTATTTACCAGCTCTTGGGTGTGAGCCAAAACATAACCTTTGGGCAGGCGGTGGAAATTTCCACCTGGGTGGCGCAGCAAACCGGTGTGCGCGCACCATTCCTGTTGGCCGTGCTTACACAGGAATCCAACCTGGGCAAGAATGTGGGCACCTGCAACCGGCCGGGCGACCCGCCGGAAAAAAGTTGGAAAGTGATTATGAAACCCGAGCGCGACCAGGAGCCGTTCTTGGCCATAACTAAGGAACTGGGCATGAACGCGGACACCACGCCAGTTTCTTGCCCCATGAAGGATAAGAACGGCAAGCAGATAGGCTGGGGCGGGGCCATGGGCCCGGCCCAGTTCATCCCTTCCACTTGGCAGGGTTACAAGGCGCGGGTGAGCGCGTTCACGGGCAATAGTCCGGCTAACCCCTGGGACATTCGCGACGCTTTCGCGGCCGCGGCCATTCTCTTGAAAGCCAACGGTGCTAACGGCACACGAGACGGGGAGTGGAAGGCGGCCATGCGCTACTTTAGCGGCGGCACCAATCCGGCCTACAGTTTTTACGGCAACAGCGTACTAGAGCTGGCCGACGGTTACGCCGACGATATTGCCACCCTGGGGAAGTAGTATGTGGCTCTTAATTAAGTGAGGGCATTTGGCTTACCTTAGATAAGGGCAACCCCCGTCAGCGCTGCCAAGGGCTTAAGTATAGGCAGGCAAGACAGGGGTAATACCCTTACGGTTCTTCGTATATAGAAAACGCTCCTAGGCGCCTTGGCGTTTCGCTTGGGTTATGGGCCTTATTTTGTTGTTGTTACGTAAAGGCAGTAGTCTTCGTTGTACTTTGTAGCGGGCGCGGTTGGTACCCCATACCCCGTGATTAGCCTATAAATATAAAGGTTGAAAGATAACTATCCAGTAACAAAAAGATTAATAAACCTGATTATTAATACCCTTAATTTATGCTTACTAAACTCGTAGCATTTTCGTTAGTCGCATCTATGTCGTGGCCGGTGTCTCTGGTGGCTTTAGCTCAGACGAGCACGCGGGATTCAGCCCCGACGTCTGGCTTTCCGACGACTCCTCCCGGCGTACAGTGTCCGGTAAACTGTGCCTGTGATTCAGCAGGCAAAATTCTGTATTGTGAAGAAATTTATATTGATCATCCCTCCAAGCCAGTTACCCCATATGTGCCGCAACCGAGTGAGCCAGGACCAGAACCTACGCCCCTGCCGCAACCTAAAGCAAAGCGGCTGCCAGTTCCGCAGCAATCAGCCTTCGCCCCACCGACCGGGTACCCGAATTCTCAATGGAACACGTCTCTGCCCATTACGATTGAGGTAACCGCTACTAAGACCGCGATTAGCGCTCTACCATCAGTTGCCTCAGAGTTGCGGGCAAACTGCACCAAAGAGAGCGGAATGGTAACGTGCCCCACTTCAGAAGAGAAGCAAATTATTGTTCCAATCATGACGGCAGGCACTGAAAATCCAGTCGAAGCGGTAACCATACAAAAGCAGGCAGATGGGGCTATTGGGATTATGAGCCGAGGGGTAACGGCGACTACTACCGAAAAAGTCGTGGTTGAGAATAATCATCTGTTCGTAGGTTCCTCAGACAACACAGAATCAGTAAACGTGTTACCTAATGTTGCCAAAGATAACGCTACTACCTCCGTTGGCCTTACCACTATTACCGCGACAGAATTAAAACTCGAAGCCCAACAGCCGGTCTATACCATACAGGGAACCCGCGCGGCGAAATTGTTATTTTTTATTCCAGTCAGCGTTAAAACCGTTGCTAAGATAAACGCCACCAGTGGGGGAGTAGTATCAATTCAAAAACCTTGGTGGAGCTTTCTGGCACGGTAAGAGTTTGCCGCTAACCATATGCTGAAAGTTGTGCGCTGGTTCCGCGAAATGTTCTACGAAACTTTTGGCCACCACCTGGCCTAGCACTTTGAAAGTAGTGAGCGTTCGGCTACTATAGAGAGGTATAACCTCTTTATATGGACGAAGCAGAACGCCAAGCTATTTTCGCCTGCCAGCAGGGTGACCTTACTCAGTTCACGTTCTTGTACGAACAGCACGTGGCGCGGGTGTACCGCTTTGTCTACTTTAAAACCTGGCACCGCGAAACAGCCGAGGACCTTACCTCCGTCACTTTCATGAAGGCATTGGAGAAGATAGGCTCCTACGCCGCGGACAAGGGCAACTTTTCCTCCTGGCTGTACCGTATTGCCCAGAACACCGTGATCGATCACTACCGCGCTACCAAACCAACAGTGGATTTGGACCAGGTGTTCAATCTGGCCTCGCGGCAGAACGTGGGGGAAGAGGTGCAGCACCAGCTCACCCTAGAGCAGGTAAAAGTCTACTTTACCTCGCTCCCGCCGGAGGTGCAGGAACTCCTTATAATGCGCTTGTGGCAGGATATGACGTACCAGGAGATTGCGGAGGTTACCGGCAAGAGCGAGGGTGCGCTGAAAATGGCCACCTCGCGCGCGCTGCGCAACTTGCGCGCCGCTGTGCCTTACATAGTGCTGCTCTTTATGAACTATCGCTAGATGCGTATGCCGCTCAATCACCAAGACATTCTGCAAGAGCTCTACGCTCTCGCGCCCGAGCTAAAAGCCCGGGAAGCCGAGCTTGCCCCGCTCGTGGCGGAGCTATTGGCGCTCACCCCTCAGGTGGAGCCCAACCCCGCCTTTGTGCAGGAGCTTAAGCTTAAACTTACTAACCATGCGCACAGCCTGGCTGCTACTAAGCCGGCTGCCAGCTCAACATCTATCTTTATGACCATTTTATCGTTCATTCGTGCCCCCTACCTTCTTACCAGCTTAACCGCGGCCGCTATTGTGCTTTTGGTGGTTACAGCTTTGCCGGGCGCTTTGCGTCGTAGCGGATCCAGTTCGCCCTTTGTTGCTTCCATTACGCGCTTGCCGGCCGGTGCCTTTGGCAGTCTAGCGGTAGCCACTGGCTCGCTCACCGCGCCGCAAGGTCTTGGCGCCGGGGCCGATAAAATGGCCGCCTCACCCCAAGCTCCACTGGCCGCCCTTGGTATGCCGGCTACAGAATTCGGTTCGGCCACCAGCTTGAACGAATCGGCCTATAGTTCCGTAGCCACTACCACCCCCGCCGGTCTGGGTGGTGGTTCAGCCGGTCGGCTCATGTACCCCTACCCCTATCCCGGCTTTACCTACCGCTATGCCGGTGAGCCAGTAACAGATCTGCCAGCCTCGGTGGACGTATTGAAGCGTTTAAAGAACGTCGGGTTCCCGGCCCCGTCCGATTTTCTCTCCAGTTTCGATCTTGGCAACTTTAACCTGGGGAGTTTTTCCGGTGCCAGCCTTTCTCAGCTTGCGCTCACCGAGGACAGGGAATTCGGCTACGTGATAAATATTGATTTTATGGAAGGTACGGTGAACGTATCCGAGAATTGGCGCCGCTGGCCCCAGCCTTTTAATGATTGCCAGGACGATGCCTGCTACAAGCGTTTGCAGCTTACACCCCAAAGCATGCCGGACGATGCTACGCTTACCGCACTTGCCAACGACTTTCTTAAGGACCATGGCATTAGCCGCGCCAATTACGGCGAGCCTTTTGTGCAAAATGAGTGGCGCGTAATGTACGAGCGCACAGCGGACACAAGCCTGGTCTATGTGCCCGACGTGGTTACCGTCATGTATCCCCTGGTGGTGAAAGGCGCGCCGGTGTATGAATTCGGCGGCATGCAGGTTGGCTTGGGTGTGAATGTGAATGTGCGCTACAATCGCGTCTCTGGCCTGTGGAACCTCACCAGCCAGTCCTACCAGGCCTCACAGTACGAGGCGGAAACCGACTTTGATACGTTGGTAAAGTACGCCACTTCCAACTCCCAAGGCGGTTACCCTATGCCGCTTATGGCAGAAAAGCCGCCGGTTGATGCCCCTCAGGTTTCCGGCAGGCCGGAAACACCGCCTACTGACGATGTTCCAGCACCCACACAGCTTGAGCTCGGTACGCCCACGCGCGGCTACCTGCGCTACTGGCAATACGTGAACAATGATTCGCAAGAGCTGCTCTTGCCTGCCCTCGTATTCCCGGTACTAAATGCCTCGGAGCAGGAGAACTACTATGGTGCCAAGAGCGTGGTGGTGCCGCTGGTAAAGGAGTT
>JAUYKG010000035.1 GCA_030700105.1 Candidatus Veblenbacteria bacterium | reverse complement strand
CGCACACCCGTAAGGCGCGAAGCCACCACCGGCAGCCCACAGGCCATAGCCTGCAGGGCTGCTAAACCGAAAGCCTCACCCGTACCAAGCGAAGGGAACACAAACACGTTCGCCAAGTGGTAGTAATCAGGCAACTGAGCCTCGGCCACGTATCCCGCAAAATGTACACGATCCTTAAGCCCCAAGCGCCTAGCCTCGCGCTCGTAGTGCTGTTTAAGCTTACCGCCGCCCACCACCACCAAGCGCCAATTGGCGGTGCGGAGCTTGCCGACCGCCTGGAGCAGTACACCTAAACCCTTAAAAGCATGAGCGGGGTCGAGCGTACCCACGAATAAGAGCGCGCACTCCCCGTAGCGTAATTTGATTTGGTGCTCCAGCACCTCGCTTGGTTCACCTGGCGCGAACCGCGCATCCACCCCAAACGGCAGCACGTGCCACTTGGTTGGCTCGCCCAGCCTGGGCTGCGCCACAGCTTCCAAATAATCGCGCGTAGCACAGATTAACAAGTTCGCCCGTTGGGCCAACCGCTTATCGCTCCAGCGCAAGCTCCAGCGCATGAGCGCGCCCTTGGCTCCGCCCGCCTCCGGCAACATGTGGTAACTAAGCACGAGCTTGAGACGCGCGGGCAAATGGTGCAGACGTTCCTGCGCGCCAAAAAAAGGGTAATGCAAGTGCACGGCGTCGAACTCTTTCAAGCGGTGCCGCAAACCAGGCAACCAGGCCGCCTTGCCCAGGGCCAGGAATGGCCGCCTCGGTTCAATGGCTACCCCAGGCGTGGCCGCAAACGTCATACCGGGGTAATAACGCGGTGTAATAACCGTTACCTGGTGCTCAGCTGAAAGTAAGGCCGCGTACTGGCGCGCCACCTCGCCTATACCACCGCCGTACGGCGGGTACACACAACTAAGCATGGCAACACGCATACGCTTACCCTACCTTGCCCCTACCAACGAATCAAGGGTTTAAGTACGGCCCAACCTAAGGACGACAGCGGGTTGAACACGAGCCTGGTGAGTAACCCCATGCTTGGTTGATACTCCACGCGCGAGGAAGCATACGCCAACAATTCGGCATCGCGTACGCGCTTGAGCTTGCACACTGTCTGCCGGTGCTGGTGAATAGTAAGCCACGTGCCTGGCTTTAAAAAGTACAAGTACGCTCTAAGCTTGGCACCCAACCAGCCCTGTGCTATTGCCGGAACCAGTAAACCCACTTCCGCCAGCACCAAAGCCGGCAACAATACGAGGAGCGTGGGCCAGGAAAAAATCTCGCTCCACACCATAAGGCGATTGCGTTCCATATAGTAATACTGCCGCAGACTGCGCCGCGGCTCATAATGGTGCAGGGCTTGCGCCTGGGGCGCTACGGCCAAATGCCAACCAGCTGCACGTAAACGCAACGAGAGTTCCAAATCCTCGTGGTACATAAACAGCTCGTCTTGAAACAGCCCACCTTGCCGCAGAGCCTCTGCTCGCAGCAACACGGCCGCGCCCGAAAGATACGGCGGCTCGCCACCTGGCCGCAACCAAGGCAGGCGCGCTGTTGCCTCAGCTAAGGAAAGGCCGTTACCCCCAGCCTCGCCGAATCCGAGATAATGGAAACTGTTCCCGAGTGAATTAACACGCCCCGAAGGCAATAAGATAGCAGGCTGTACGCCCGCCACCTTGGCGTGCGCTATCAGGTGGGCTATAAGCGCTTCCAAGCACCCCGAGGTAAGCTCGGCGTCTTGGTTCAAGAGCAGCACCGCCTCGGCGCCATCGTGCATAGCCGTGCGCAAGCCCACGTTATTACCAGCAGCAAATCCTAAGTTTACCTCCTGCCGCAATACGGTTACGCCAGCGAATTGCGCCGCCACTTCGGCTGAGCTATCAGTAGAAGCATTATCCACTACATACACAGGTACCTCGGCCGCGTGCAGGCGGCAGGATTCAAGGCATTTCCCTAACCAATCTTTGCCCTGATAGCTTACAATAACGATAGCGGTGTTCATTGATTTAGATTGACAGCCTAAATTCTATCACAAAAACACCGCTCAAACGAGCGACAGCGAGTACGTATCTACCTACGGCAGACAGGACTTGTTACGTAACTAATTACGTAATTCTAAGCAGGGCTGTGGAATGATGTCCAAACATCCATATAAGACGTTAACTTAACTAATCCTGGTTTATTCTGGCACAAAATTATCCCACAACCCTTCCTTGGGTTCGTATGGGTGAGGGTACAATTCTTGAATACTAAACTTCTCGATTTTAGGGAAAGTCCAGCCAGTTTTCCCTTGAATATATTGCATCAAAATCACTGTAGTCTCCGGGGTTCCAAATTCCCAGATTAAGTGCCTACAAGTGCCACATGGCGGAGTGCCCCTTTCTTGCACTGATGGCACAGGGTCTGCAACTACAATACTTTTAATCTTAGCTTTATACGATTCTTTCAAAATCATATTCTGTATAGCGTGCCGTTCCGCACAAACCGTAGCTTGGGCAATATTTGGCTCAAAGCATGCGCCATCGTGAATCATACCGCCATCTGAAATCAAGAAGGAATATAGTGTATCAATACCACCTTTTTTGTGGCGAATTTTATTATATAGAATAACTTCCTCTTTGGCGTGTTCAACTAACTTCTGCTCGTCTTGAGTTAAATCAATCACCATAGTAGTCACAAAATCAAACCTGCTCAGGTTTTCGGTAGCGCTTGAGCCAGCTGTCCAAACTAAATTTATCTGCCTCGCTGGCGAGGAGCGCCAACGATGCGCCCAAAAGGCCGATGTTCTTCCATATTAAAGAAAAATCCAGCAAGAAAAAGAACAACAGGAATACCGCCACCGCCACCGCCGAAGCCAGAGGAACCAAAAACCCAAGCAGAAGCGCTGCCCCCAGCACCAGTTCCAGTACGGATTGCGCCAGCACAAACAACTCGGGGTCAAAAGGCAGCCAGCCGAACGTGCTCACGAGGTCAATAGCCTCGGCCCGGTTGGTGCACACCCCTACCGCGCTCTCGGGGGAAACGAGCTTGGATAATCCTGACCAAAAAAATACAAACCCCAAGCCAAGCCGCAAAGCCAGCGGCAAGTAAGGGCGAAGTCTAAATGATAAGCGTACTAACATAGCTAAGAAGAATTACGAATTAAGCCTAACAGATTACAAATCATAGTTTTAGAGCCAATTAGCGTCCAGTATTATTCCAATGTTCTGTGGAATATTAGAATAATGCATCTACCCATCTTCTCTACATCTTATTTTAGATTCCCCACCCGTTGGTCTGGTTGGGTGATTTTTTGTCCTGATCTCCTTGTAGGGCCAGTGAGCGTACTATAGTGGTAAGCTCCCGCTCGTTCCGTTCTAGGCGCAGGAATATCTTGAACAGCAGGTAAAAGGCGAGTACCACAGCAGCATACACCACCAGGTCGCTACCGCGGCCAACCCCAACCAGGTTAGCGATGTACGAAGCGCTGTCCGGCACCAGCACCAGGAACGCCACCGCCAGCCAGAGCAGTAACCACTCCACAAACTCCCGCTTGGCAAGCTCCCCGCCCACCAAACGCCGGTACAGCCGCCACAAAATAAGCAGTACCACCACGAGCAGGATGAATTGGATTATCGTCATAGAGCTACAAGGTTAGCGCAATATCTTACCCACGAACAGGTCCTTAACTATTCTTAGCACCGGCAGCCGGCCTTGCTTGGAAGCACCACGGCTGTACGGGGTGTACGTTACGGTTACCGGCACTTCCACGTACGGCAGTTTCAAACGGGCGATCTCCTCTATAATTTCTGAACTGGCCGCCATGCGGTCCTGCCGCAGCTCCATGAGCCGGAGCGCCTCGGCGGTAAAAGCACGCAAGCCGTTGTGAGCATCCGTAAGCTTAAGGCCGCTGGTGGCCCAGGTGAACACAATAGCAAGCTTGAGTGTAAACCGCCGCAACCACGGTATACCAGGCGCGCTCCCCAAAAAGCGCGAGCCCAAGGCCACGCTCGGGCGAGTGGGTGTGAGCGCGGCCACCAACTGCGGAATATCAACCGGGTCAAACTGACCATCGGCATCAAAATGGACCACTACCTCGGCCCCTTGTCGTAGGGCGTACACGTTACCGGTAACAAGCGCCGCGCCGTAGCCGCGATTAATAAAATGCCGCACCACCCGCGCCCCCTGGGCCTGCGCCTCCGAGGCCGTGGCGTCGCTCGAGCCGTCGTCCACCACCACCACGCCGCTCACGTACGACAACACCCCGCGTACCACCGCTCCTACGGAGCCGGCGGCCTCATAAGCCGGAATGACCACCCACGTCTTCATAATTCCTTGTACCACTTTAAAGTTTGCCGCAAACCGTCCATGAGCGGCGTAGCCGGACGCCACCTAAGTTCACGCATTGCCCGTAGAGCCGAGAGCGCGCTGCGCGGTATGTCGTCGGTACGGGCCGCCACGTAGGTAACCTTAGGCACCACACCCGCTATCTCCCCCATCTTAATGGCCAGTTCCCGTATGGAGATCTCTTCACCAGTGCCAAGATTGTACAGGCCACTGCCGTCTGTAAGCGCGGCCATAAGCCCTTGCACCACATCCATTACATAGATAAAATCCCGTGTTTGTTCACCCCTGCCCTCAATAGTAAGGCCGCGGCCCGCCACTAGCGCTTGAGCAAAGCGCGCTACCACCCCGCCCTCGTTCGAGGCGTCCTGCCGCGGACCGTACACATTCGCCAAACGAACTACTGCGACCGGCAGGTTACCGCTGGCGCCATAGTACGAAACGTACTGCTCCCCGGCCAACTTAGCCACCGCGTACGGCGAGGATAATTTTGGTTCGGCGTGTTCCGGCGTCGGGATTTCCCTGGCCGAGCCGTACAGTGCGGCGGTGGAGACAAAGAGGAACTTCTTAAGCCCCTGCCCCGAGGCGGCCGCGAGCGCATTCGCCGTTCCCACTACGTTGATAGAAGCGTCGGCGCTGGCGTCGGCACGCGAACGCTCGGCGCTGCGCTGAGCCGCCAGGTGGCACACGTAAGCGGGCTTGAACTGGCGTACAAAATCCCGGAAAGCCATGGTGCGCACGTCAAGCTTGCGGAAGCGAGCCGCGCGCGGCACAAAGCCGCGGTGACCAGTGGAAAGGTCGTCCACCACCGTTACTTCAAAACCGGCCCGCACCAAAGTCTCCGCCAGGTACGAACCTATGAACCCCGCCCCACCGGTAATGAGCACTCTCTGCATAACCCTACTGCGTCCGCCGCATGCGCGCTTACCTCGCCCTACACCGGGCCCTCGGCCTCAACATTAAGCAAGTTTTGGTGAACCTTAAAGTAATCTATAGTTTGGCGCAGTCCCTCCTCCAGCGGTACCAAGGGGAACCAGCCCAACGCTTCCTTAACCTTGTCGATCTTCGGCACACCCTGACGAGCCAGGAACGGCGGCGCTTCCTTAAACTCTAGCGTACTGGCAGACCCAGCAAGCCGCAGCACCAGCTTAGCCACGTCGTCCACGCGCCAAGGTTCCGGCGAACCGAGGTTAAAGATGCCTGGGCTGTTGGACTCCATAAGCCTCACCAGACCGTCCACCATATCACTAATGTAACAAAACGTGGACGTAGATTCTGGTTGTCCGTAAATGATAAGCGGGCGACCCGAGAGCGCGTGACTGACGAAGTCCGGAATCATGCGCCCGTCACCCGTCTTCATACGCGGGCCAAAGGTATTGAAAATGCGCGCGATAGCGTAGTGTAAACCCTTAGTCGCGCCATAACTGGTAACCAAGCTTTCGGCAAAACGCTTGCCCTCGTTGTAGCAGCTACGCGGACCCACGGGATCAATAAAACCCCAGTAATCTTCAGTAAAAGCCTCACCGTCCTTAGGTTCGCCGTAAATGGCCGCAGATGAGCCGTGCACGAACCGCGCACTGTAGCGCACGGCAAGTTCCAAGAGGTTGTGCGTGCCTTCGGCGTTGGCGGAGAGGGTTTCCAAGGGCAGACGATTGTACTGCTTAGGGCTGGTGGGGCAAGCCAGGTTGTAAATTTCTTGTACGCCCTGCACCTTAACCTTGAACACCTCAAGTTCGCGAAAACCATCCAGGTCTAGCGGATGCGTTATGTCGTGACGCACAAACTTAAAGTTAGGGTTCTGTAACAGCAGGTCGATATTCTCCTCTAAGCCGGTTACGAAGTTGTCCACGCAAATAACCGATCTGGTTTTTACCAACTGGTCACAAAGATACGAGCCTATGAAACCGGCCCCGCCGGCTACCAGCGCGGTCGGCCTATCCAAAACTTGTTGATACTTCATATGCTCCTTAGTGTAGCGAATTTTAGCCTTAAATTCAAACGACCGGCCTTGGCCTAGTTTTGCCCCAGAACACCCAGCGCCGCAACACGATAAAGTACAAGAGCATGCCAAGCCCTATTACCGCTACTTTGGCCCAGAGGTCGTACCAGCCCAAGCCCGCCACCGCCAGCCAGAGCCCGAGTTGGATAAAAAACAGATACACCAAGGATACGCCCAAGAACTCTCCGTACTGGCGCAGGGGGCTACCCTGGCGCGCCGCAAAGGTCCACCAGCGGTTCCAAATAAAGCTATTGATATTAGCCAGCAGGAAGGCAACGGCATTGGCGAGCAAAAAATGCTCCTGCCACCAAGCGAGCCCGCGCGTTAAGGCAATGTACACCACAAAGTCGACCAGGGCATTGCCCAGGCCAACCACAGCAAAGCGGCCGAACTGCTTAACCCAAGGATAGGAGATGGAATACGGAATACGGAACGTGGTACCTAGTATAAAAACCTGCCGCCCTGTCGGAGACCGAGGCGGCGACTTTTGCGCCACTTTTCTAGAAAAGTGGCAACTAAAGAAATTACTGTCTCATTCTCCATACTAGCGGAAGGTGCCCACGGTTAGCCCGCCACGGGACCTAGCATCACCCACGAAGAATTGTGAGCGCACTTGGCCGCGCTGGTTGAACACGCGCACGTGCGGCCCGCCGCCCGTACCAGGCGTAGTTATGAGCTCACCCACGCCGTCGCCGTCTACGTCTCCGGCCGCCACATTCACGCCGCCGCGGAACTGGGCGTCGTAGGCAAAGAACTGCTGTAATAGTTTGCCATCACGATTGAACACCCGCACCTGCGGTCCCCCGCCCATACCTGCACCCACCACAATCTCGGCCTTGCCGTCGCCGTCAGTATCACCAATAGCTACATTCACGCCGCCGCGGAACGCGAATGGCCAGGCAGCGAATTCGCGCCGCAGCACTCCTGTGCGCTCATATATCCTGAGCGGCAACTTACTCGCGCCCGAAGGAGTAACCACCACTTCATTTAAGCCGTCAGCATCCAAATCACCCACGGCCACGTTCACGCCGCCGGTGTAGTCGGCCTCGTACGGTACAAACTGGTGCAAGCGGTGCCCATTAGCATTGTACACTCCCACTAAATTGGAGCCACCCGGCCCCACACCCAACACAATGTCGGCCACGCCGTCACCGGTAATTTCCCCCACAGCGAGGCTCAGCCCGCCGCGAAAATTTTCCGGCAACGCCATGAACTGGTACTCCAGTTGCCCTTGCAAATTGAATACGCGCACGTGCGGCCCCCCGCCGGCTCGCGGCGCGGTAACTATCTCCACCTGCCCGTCGCCGTCCACGTCGCCGGCCGCCACGTTAACCCCTTTGGTATAGCGCGGGTCGTAGGCCAGGAACTGCTGAATAAGCTCACCCGAAAGGTCGTATACTGTTACCTGGGCCGCAGCCCCACTTAGGGGCGCGACTACAATAGGACTTTTTACTGGGAACTTAACACTGCCCGCCAGGTCAAAAGCGGCGCGTAAATTCAAGCGCCGCCCCAGCTGCCCGCGGTACACAGTTTGATTGGCCGCATCTATTTGGTCGCCGGAATTTATCAGCAGATCACGCAGCTGCGATGGCGAGAGTGTGGGGTACGCGGCTTTCAAAAGCGCCAGCGCGCCAGACACCACAGGCGCGGCCACGCTCGTACCGCTCCAATACCCGCCGTAGGGCTTACTAAGCTTGGGCTCACCCTCTGCCACGAACTGCGTGCTGAACACGCGCACGCCAGGAGCGGAAATATCTATACAGCGCGAGCCGTAGTTGGAGAATTCGGCCAGCCTGTCCTGCGCGTCCACCGCCGCCACGCCGATAACAAAGTTCTCGCCGTTCGGGCCGTCGTCGCACACTGGGTACTGAGGCAGGCGGTTCATGTCCACCCCCACCGCGGCTTCGTTGCCCGCCGCCGCCACCACCAGAATACCGGCGGCGTAAGCACGCCGAATGGCGTCCTCCAGCACCGGATCGGAAAGCGGGCCCACAAAAGAAAGGTTAATAATGTCCGCGCGGTTGCGAACGGCGTAGTCTATGCCCCGGGCCACTGTTACCGTATCCCCCACGCCTTTGCTGTCCAGCACCCGCACCGGCATAAGGCGCGCGCGCCAGGCCACGCCAGCCACGCCCTGGGCATTATTGCCCACGGCCGCAGCCACGCCAGCCACAATGGTGCCGTGCTGCACTGCCAGCTCACTCCAGCCTGCATCCAGCTTGGGCGTACCACCTGTTGTATTAGCAATGAAATCCCAACCATACTGATCATCCACATAGCCGTTCTGGTCTTGGTCTATCCTATCGCCTGGTACTTCCCAGGGGTTAAACCAAATGTTCGCCGCCAGGTCCGGGTGCGCAATGTCCACGCCGGTATCAAGAATAGCTATTACCGGCCGCGACGCCGAGGTGTTCGTCGGTTTATCCCAGGCCTCGTGCGCTTTCACTTGCTCCAGGTACGGCCGCTGTTCTTGGTAATAAGTATCATTCGGGGTAAGCGCCAAGCGGTACTCGCGCACCTGGCCTACGGCGGTAACGCCAGGTTGGGCCGTTAAATACTCCTTAACCGCTTCAGCTGTTAACCGTTCGCTACAACTGTAACGCGAAACCTCGCCGCTTTCCCAAGCCGCAGCCAATTCGCAGCCGCCAAGCTGTTCCGTGGCAATGCTGGTTGCAGGCTGCCAAACCAAAATACCCAAGGCGAGCCCTGGGAGAAAAAACACAGCTTTTGATAGCTGAAACCGCGATTTCATTGCCAAATTACTATAACAAAAATTAACCTACTTGTTAACTAGGCTTCCTAACCTACTTACTACACTCTAACTCACTACTTATTACAACGCCTAATCTGCCGCGATGTAACACCAGGGCTTAGGCGGGCTCTTACGTAACTTTTAACAGTCACTTTTCACTATTCGCATATTCGCGCGAATTAGAGAATGATATATTTGCGAAGCCGCTCTGCTCGACACCTGCTGGAGCCTTCAGCTTAGTGCATCTTTATTAAATGTCAACATAACGTCCGGCCGGACGTTATGTTGACATGGGGCAACCCAACCCATATTGTAGCTTAACTCTAATTA
The DNA here is from genome assembly GCA_030700105.1 of Candidatus Veblenbacteria bacterium. GTDB lineage: Bacteria > Patescibacteriota > Patescibacteriia > Veblenbacterales > UBA10138 > JAUYKG01. The sequence continues at coordinate 1,174 of JAUYKG010000035.1, read as the reverse complement.
AGGCAATAGAAAAACCTCCGCCCTAGGCGGAGGTTTTTCTTGCTCGGAGTCCTCTGGTTTTACTTAAGAGAGCTGCCGGGCTGTTAGAAACTAACTCGTTGATTAGCGTTCTACTGCAAAGCGTAGCCCCAAGCACGCACTACAGCCCAATCTAGTGGTGAGGTTGGTATACCCCCAAAGATAGAGCGGAACTTACTAATACCAACGCGCTCTTTATTCAAATCGCGAGTAAAGCGTACGCGGTACATCATAGTGTTCCAAGCCAGATCTTCTTGTGCGTTCTGGAAGTTTGGCCGATGGCCAACCAAACGCTCAAAAGCACTTAGGACTTGCGGCAACTGTGCCACTTCATTGGGTAGGTTCCGGTCAGTCGGTTTTTGCCCACTCGCCAGCTGCTCTAAGGCTGTTAAGCTGATGCGGCCGAGTGTTTGCAACTGATCGCGTACCAGCGCCAAACGCTCACCCGACCCCAGTTTTTGCGTAGCGGTAGTTGTGCCATAGGTAACAAAGTTGGCGGCCAAGGTTTTAGCCTCCTCGCTTATGGTAACGCCGAACTCCGAAGCGCTAGCTCCCACCTTACCTCCGTTGGTGGCCTCGGCTGCTATATCGCGTGGTACGCCCAATGTTTGAGCGAGCTGAGCGGCATCGTAGGCCACTTGTGAAGCTTGGGAAGAAACGGGTACTGTGGTGGGTGGTGTGGTGGGTGGGGTGGGTGGGGTGGTAGGAGGAGTAGTTGGGGGTGTAGAAGAACCACCACCGCCTCCACCTGCATTGCTACCACTGTTACTGCCGCTAGAAGAGCCCAAGCTACACACGGTAGTTGTGGGGGTAATGACAATGGCAGTAAGCGAACCAACAAGATCAAGCTGGGAGTAACCAATGTGGCAACTAGTGCTAGTGGATGAAGTATTACTGAGCGTATAGCTGTCGCTGCTGCGCAACGAGAAGATACTGCCACTGGCCACGGTTACGGTAATACTGTCCGCAGCGACGACAAATGTCGTAGCTTCCGAGTTGGTGAGTACGGTAAACGTACCTTGTGTAAGCGGAACAGAAGTATCGGCAGTAAAGGTGACATCGGCCGCCGCCGCACCGACCGCAGACAAGGCCAAGGCTAAACTAGCCGCCACAGCCAAACTTCTCTGTACCCAGCGCCTACTGAACCGTAGGTTAT
>JAUYKG010000031.1 GCA_030700105.1 Candidatus Veblenbacteria bacterium | reverse complement strand
GGCACCCACACCTGTACCTGGTCTGCTTCTTCAGACCCCCTCTCCGGCCTGGCTGGTTACTTTGTCTACCAATCTTTGAACGGTGGGGCTTTTGTGCTGGCCATCCCGAACCAACCCACACCAGTTACCGGTACCTCGTGGACGCCATCCCCAGCCCTGAACGCCGGTACCTATAGGTACCGAGTGGTGGCAGCAGACACAGCAGGGAATTCATCCACCTCCGGTATCTCAGCTGATATCATTGTGGACCGCGGCGCCGGCAACATCCCTGCCGCCGCCTCCTGCGCTCCCGGCACCGGCACGTATTCTCCCTCCGTCTCCGTTACTTGCAACCCCGGCGCTGATCAGGGCAGCCCCACTACCGCGGTGACGGTGCGTCACACCTCGGGCGCTACTACCCCAGCTGACCCCACCTGTGGCTCTGCCGCCTTTATCAATCCTACGGTGTACAACTCCACGCGCGTGCTCAAGGTGCGTACCTGTGACGCCGCTGGCAACTCCTCGGCTGTTACCACCTACACCTATACTATTTCAGGCGGCAGCCGTTCCGCTTCGCTAGTGGGCAACCCCTCCACCTCTGGCTGGACCACCACCACCACCTTTACCTACACGCCTACCTGTACTGCCCAAGGCGGTTCCACCACCAACCCCGCCACCTTCTGCGTTACCCAGGTCTCCACCAACTCCGGCGGCAGCTGGAACAACATCTCGACCACGCAGACCGCCAACCAAACGCGCGCGCTGGTATCGGGCTCCAATTACCGCTTCCGCACCGTGGAGACAGACAGCCTGGGCAGTATTACCTCCACTAGCGTGCCCGCCTCCGGCAACATTCAGGTGGATACCCAAGCCCCCACGCAAGTTACCCTCACCCTTACCGGTTCACCCACCAGCACGAGCTTCTCCTTGTCGTGGACGGCGTCCTCCGACCCGCTCTCGGGCCTAGCTCGCTATGAGCTCTGGCGCGCGCCTAATCAGGGCGGGGCGCCGGGGGTATGGGCCAAAGTGAAGGATGTGGCCATTGGTACGCTCTCCACCACCGACACCCCACCGTCCTCTGGCATTTGGTGGTACGGCCTGCATACCGTGGATAACGTTGGCAATTGGTCAACTGAGGTTACGGCCCGCTCCGGTACTTATGATAATGTACCGCCAGTCGCTTCTAATCATATTCCGGCCAAAGGTGGAACAGTTGTGGAGCTGCGCCCCACCCTGCAAGTAACGCTGTCGGATAACCTTTCGAGCATTGGCGCGAGCACGCTCACTGTAACGTTGGGCGGCAATACGGTAAAAACAAAAAGCTTCCCGAGCGGCACTACCACCTTGAGTATTGGCACAGGGGAGTGGAGCGGGGTGCTCGCGAACGGGCCCTACACCGTGCGGGTGCAATCGGTGGACAGTGTAGGCAATGCGCTGGACGATTCCAGCTGGACCTTTACCGAGAACAACGCCGCACCAGCAAAGCCTGTGGTGCAGTAGGTTGGGTGTATGGTATGGTGTTCGCTTCACACTCGCATCCGCTCCGTTCCAGGGGAGTCGTGCTTATCATTGTGGTCATGGGTATGATAGGTTGGTGGGTTGCTACATCATCTAGCCAGGTGGAAGATTTGCCGGTCGCCGTTCCTACTCCCACTGCGTCTGTGTGGTTAAGTTGTTCTACCCTATTGCCGTCTCACCAGCCCGTGCGCTTGCGTTTGGGGACTATAGCCGCGGTGGAATCTGGTGAACTTACTTTACGCACTGCACCTTTGCCGGGTGAGACTGGAGATGCCTTGCGAGTGGAGTTAACGGCTAATACGCCAGTGGTGGAGGTACGTGTACCGAGTTACCTGGGGGAGGGGCGTCGGCAGGTATTGGAGGAGGGCGGCCAGGTGATAGAGCGTGTTACAGTGCCGCTAAGCTCTCTGCGTTCCGGCCAGGAAATAACACTCATTTCCGCCACTGATACGTACTGTCAGGCTAGTGTGGTGTCCGAGCGGTTGGAGTATGAGGTGATGATCAACACAGAAAAAGAACTATGAGCTATGTAAGGTACATTGGTATAAGCCTTGGTGTGGCTGTTTCGGCTATGTTCTTTGTTGTGTGGGCGCAACCTGTTGCCGCCGCGCCGACCTGCGTTGGTTTTAGCGGCTCCCTAACTTCTGTTTGTACCCTAACTGCGCAAGCGATTGACCCCGAAGGCGACCAGGTGTACTACGTATACAGCTGGGGCGACGGCTCGGCTGATACCCGCATGCCGGCGAGCGGTTTTGTAGCTTCCGGTACCCAAGTTTCGGCTGATCATACTTGGAATACAGCCGGCAGTTGGACTATCCGCGTCTACGCCTATGACGAGGCCAACCACCAATCCACAGCCTCTGATCCGGTGCTTGTTACCATTACCTCCGCCGTTTTGTCAGCCAGCCTTTCGGGCACACCATCAAGTTCTGGTTGGTACAACTATGCTACGTTTGATTACACTACCGGTTGTGCTGCGAATTCCGGGCAAACCCTTAGTTATTGCCGCACGCAGGTATCAATAAATAGTGGTAGTTGGAATAACGTTCCCGGAGGTAATCCCAGTACCACAGGGCAATCCACTTATACGTATAACGGTAGCTATACATTCGCTACCAATGGAGCCAGTTACCGCTTCCGCAGTACGGCTGACGATACGGGTGCCTCGCCTGTTGTGTTTTCCGCCACGGTACCATCCTCAGGACAAATACAAGTAGACCAGAGTTTCCCGTTCGCGGCAGCTTCTTCGCCTCCCGGTAACCAATCGTCTTCTTTTATAGTCTCAGCCACGCTGGTTGATTACCCCATTCCCGCCCCAGGTGTGGGTAACAGCGGCGTGAGCACCTGGGACCTACAGTACCGTGCCAATTCTAGCGGAGCCTGGACGAACTGCCGCACCAGCATTGTAGCCGGGCAAACCTCGTTGAACTTTGGTTCAGGCTGTTCACCAGCCGTAACGTTGGTCGCCAATACTACTTATTGCTTCCGCGCGCGGGCACGTGACAGCACCAGCCCAACACAAAACGAGAGTAGCTATACCGCTGCGGCCAATGGTGATTCATGCACCCCCTACCAGGTGAATGCCGCACCGTACATGCCGTCCAACCCCAACCCGGTTTCGGCCGCCAGTACACTGGCGCCAGCTAACACTAATTTGTCGTGGGACGGAGGTGACCCTGAAGGCGGTAGCGATACGGTAACCTATTCGGTATATACAGGAACAACCAATCCACCCTCAGTCCTTAACGGTACCCAGGTTGCTTTTGGTAATCAAACTCCCATAACCTACAATCCCCTCAGTAACTTTTTGGCTGGTAGCCAGTACTATTGGCGGGTGGTGGCGCAGGATGCCGCTAGTAACATTACTACCGGGCCGGTTTGGACCTTTACCGTGAACACCGCGCCCTCGGTTACGAACGTGAGCATTGTTCCTAATGGTGCTACCCCCGTGAACACGACTGCTACTATAACTTGGAACGCAACCGACCCCAACAGCTCACAGAGTTTGGGCTTTAGCGTGTACTATGGCCCTTCCTCGGGTAGTTTGGCTACACTTATCGCCTCGGGCCTTACCCCAGCTTCGGCTGGTTGTTCCGGTTCGCCTAACAACTATACCAACTGCACCTATACGTGGAGTTCTTCCTGTGCACCAGAAATAAGCACAGCTCAGTACGTTACCGTAGTAGCTTCCGACGGCTTGAATTCTGGCTTAGGTTCCAGCGTCTCCACCTTTACCATTAACCACACCGAAACCAAGTACTATCCTACGAGCGGGTTCAACACTGCCAATGACAGCGATACGGTTAATTTCACCATAGATGCTGGTTCTATTGAGTCGGGTTCTTCTATGATTGAGTTTCGTGGCGCAACCTGCAGCGGTACCACCACGAATCCTGCGGCAGACGCCAACGCGGTTGGCAATCCGGCGAGTTACTCAGGCAATTTGAATTCCGGAGTATCTTCGGGCGACATCCCATTGCTGGACCTCTTGCCCGGACAAAACAACAGTTTGAGTTTTTCTGTGCAAGGTTGTGGTGTTACCCAGTACCGTGTGCATTATAATCTAGTGGCGGCGTGCAATCAGCCGTACCTTTCGGTGGAGCAGGGGAGTATTTATTCCCAGGGGAATATAAAAGCGCAGTACGCGCCACCTTCTGGCAGCTACAACGCTACGTACTTTATTTTGGGTGGCGGTACGAGTGCGCAACCTACGGTGATAGAGAATTTTGTGGCCGCCCCGGCGCCAGCCGGCCTTACCCCCGTGAACCCGAGTTTTGGCCAACTCGCATATCCTTCGGCAGGCGGGTGCAGTTCACCACCGTGTGCGCCGCAGGTGAGTTCGTTTGATTACTACGGCCTTACCCACACACTCGCCGGCATTGAGGTGGTAAATAATGGTACCAATAGTTACGGCCACACGGTGAGCGTTTTCACGAACGTCGGCGGCAGGGATTTGAGTGAAGTGGTCCGTGACCCCCCCGCCGCGTTGGCCGGTCGTGTGTATTGGGTGAAGGATAACCTGCGAGTGAGTCAACTTACGGAGCTGGTTAACGGCACGGGCGGAACTTCGGGGGGTGGCCTTATAATTGTGGACGGCGACTTAACCATTAATTCTGATCTTTCTTACCAGGTGGTCGCACCAGGCTTAAGCGCCCGCAATTTGGCTTCGGTGGGTTGGCTGGTTATGGGTAACGTCACTATTGCGCCTACTGTGGGACAGGTGGTGGGTTCCTTCTTCGTAGCCGGTACCGGTAGCGGTGGCACTTTTAGCACTGGTGCTGGTTCGGCCCAGTTGAGTATTTACGGCGCGGCAATCGCCCGACAGTTCCTGTTCCAACGCACATCCTCGCCTGGTGGCGCACCCTCCGAGCGCGTGGTGGCGGATGGGCGCGTGCTCTTGAATACTCCGCCCGGGTTCAGCGATATCCTACATACCTTACCTACCTGGCAATTCCGTACCCCGTAGTTTTAGGTTCGTTCGACAAAAGCATATTTTTCTGCTATACTATAGTAGTATTATATCTCTATTTCCAAGTGGCAGCATGGCTAATATTAGCCCCGCTGGGGGAATAAATTTTTAAACTAAAAATCCGTTTACTATCCATCGCCAATTTATGAGTTTTTTTGGTAAGCGCAAGACTTTTCTGGGCGTGGATATTGGTACAGCCAGTATCAAAGTGGTGGAATTGGCGCCAGGCCCCAACCATACCCCCCGTTTGGTAACGTACGGTCGGGCCGAGTACACCGGGGACGCCACTAAGGTGGACGCTGAACGTGATATAGAGCGCATTGTCACCACACTCAAGGCCATTTGTGCGCAGGCGCGTACCACTTCCCGCCGGGTTTCGGCGGCACTCCCCACCTTTGCCGTTTTCAGTTCCGTTATCACCCTCCCTGCCATGTCGGAAAAGGAGCTGGCTGCAGCCATTCGCTGGGAAGCTCGCAAGTTCGTGCCTTTGCCTTTAGAGGAAATGATCCTGGATTGGAAGTTCTTGGCCGATACGCCCGCGCCTGTTGCTACCGGCAGTGAGGCTGTTAAGACACCCAAGAAGAACATACGCGTACTCCTGACCGCGGCGCCGCAGAATCTAGTTAAGAAGTACCTCACCATTTTTCGCGACAGCCAATTGGAACTCCTAAGCTTGGAAACCGAGGCCTTTGCTCTGGAACGCAGCTTGGTAGGTGGTGCTCGTGAGGTGGTTATGGTGGTGGACTTAGGTGCGGTTACCACCGACATCTGCGTGATAGAGAACGGCATCCCCATTTTGAATCGCAGCATCGATGTGGGCGGACTCACTATCACCAAGGCGATAGCCAACAGCTTGAACGTTGACATTAGGCGGGCTGAACAATTTAAACGCGATATTGGTTTGAACGCCCAAGGCTCGGCGGCGGGTGGTATTCCCCGCACCATCGAGGCAACTATTAGCCCTATCGTAAACGATATTAAGTACAATTTTTCGCTCTACCAAAGCCAGTCCGCCCGGCCGATTGATAAGATCATTCTCACCGGAGGGTCGTCCTACCTGCCACGTTTACCTGAGTACTTGGAGAACCTATTCCAGATTAAGGTGTACATTGGTGATCCGTGGGCTCGAGTGAGCTACCCTGTGGAACTTAAGCCGGTGTTGGATGAGGTTGGTCCGCAGTTCGCTTCGGCCATTGGCCTGGCTATGCGCCAATTCATATAACGATTATGGCGGACATTAATTTACTACCTGAAGAGTTACGAGCGCGCGAGCAGGAGGCGCGGCAGAAAGCCGCGTCCGCGTCCGCGCCGCGTTTTTCCAATCCCACCGCCCGGGCCCAGGTTCCGGAGGAGGGTGTGCCTGCCGGTCGTTGGCAGCAGCTCGTATCGGCCTTAAAGCAGAATTTGAGCGTAGCTTCAGTTACTCCCTCCGCACCAGCGGCATCTGCTGCTCCTCCCCCAGTCCCCAAGTCAGTTTCACCGGCCTCGGCTGCGCCCACCATAAGTACTATGCCTGTTTACAAGCCAGCAGCTCCTCAACCTGTAGCGCCCCGGCCGCCCGCACCGCCACTGGCAGTGCCACCTCGCGCCGTAGTCCCGCGTCCACCTGTGGGTGGTACGCCACCGATCATGCTGGACGTAAACCTTATACCAGAGCAAGAGGGTGGAGGAATGCCGCCGCGAACCGTGAGGGTTATTGCTCTCGCGGGTGTGGCGGCGTTGCTACTGGTGGCGGTGGCGTACTTCGTGGTGCGGAGTTACGTGGTGAACAAGGTGGCCGAGAATGAAAAAGTGCAGCAAGAGGTGATTGTGTTACAAGGTAAGCTGGAGGCGGTCCGGGCGGCTGCCGAGGAGGCTATGGCGACGCAGCGTCGGGTTCAGGCTTTGGGGGAACAATTAGATCGCCGGGCCGACTGGGCGCCGTTCTTTGTATTCCTTGAGAAGCACACCATACCCGCCGTTCAGCTCCTCAGCCTAGCGGCCGACGCCAACGGCCGGGTGACGGTAACAGGCCAGGCACTCAACTACACCGAAGTGGGTAGGCAGATGCTGGCTTTTGAGGAAGGCGAGGAAGCGCACGATGTCATACTGGCCAATCTTGCGCTCGGTAAGGGGCTTACTCAAGCCGGCGAGAACACTACGGTGGTGCAGTTTACTATAGCTCTCACCTTCCCCTCCGAACTCTTTATTGCCCGCAGCCAGTAATCTCTCCATATGTCACCCGTACGCACAGCCCAGCTTTCAGGCCTATCCTCACCCGCGCCACGCGCGCCACGTTCACCCTGGCCGTTGGCGGTTACATTAATCGTGGTAGTGCTCCTGCTCGGTTGGTGGTTCCTCTTGAGACCACAGTGGCAGACGCTCCGGGCTCTGCCCGAGCTTGATGGGTTTGCTTCTTCACGCGCTGCGGTGGAGGCGGAGATGTCCAAGCTTAAGCAACTCACCGAGGATTACACTGCGCTTACCGCCACTGATCGCAAACGTTTGGACCTCGCCTTGCCGCAAGGGCAAGATATTCCTAACCTGCTAGCTCAGTTGGAGGGCATTGCCGAGACGACTGGTTTTGCCATTACGGACCTTGGTTTTGCCAGCGGTAACCAGGCAGGGGAAGGAGTGCCAGTGCGAGACGAAGTAGGTAATATTACAAGCCCTTTGTCTCCCGGGGCGAATGTGGAGACCATGGTACAAGAGTTGAGGGTGAATATGGTAATTGAAGGCGGTGAGTATGGTGCGCTTAAGGAATTTATCGCCGCGGCTCAAGAGAGCATACGGCTTCTCAATCTGTCTTCGGTCACCTTTACCACTAAGTCGGCAGGTAGCGGTGAAGTGAGCTACACGCTTAATTTTCACACGGTTTTCTTGCCTAGTTGATTTTGTAATTCTTAATTCGTTATTCGTAATTATATCTTATGTTAGCTCGGCGCGGTCCCAGTAAAAAAAAGATCCTTATCCTTGGTGGCACGATTGGACTGGTTTGGGTTACCATAGGTGTAGTGGTGTACCGGTCATTTGTGGCTAAACCAGCCCCCCAGCCTGCGCCAGCCGTAGTGGTGCCAGTGGGTTCTTCCCCGGTTGAGCCCGGCACAGCCTTACCCCAAGCCCCCTCCACCTTCAATCTTGAAATATTGCGCGATGACAAACTTATCAAGCTGAAACTGTACGGCGAGGTGCCGCTGGAGGTGAAGGCGCTGGGGAGACCAGATCCATTTTCGCTAATTAACCCTTAAATTAACTAATAAGTAACACATATGCTTATGGTTACCTCTACCAAAACCAAAGCCAAAAAAGGTTTTACCTTGATTGAGCTTTTGGTGGTTATTTCCATCATCGGCCTGCTTTCTACGCTCGCCGTGGTGGCCCTTAATAATGCCCGTATCCGCTCGCGCGACGCCAAGCGCTTGTCGGATATGAGCGCGGTTTCAACGGGCATGCAGCTTTACCTTGATGGCACAGGCGCCTTCAGCGGAGCTTGTAAGAGTAGTACTGGAGCGGTTCTACCTAACGGGACGCAGCTAAGTGCCTGCGTAGGTAATGGTGGCACGACCGGCATAGATGATTTCTTACCCGGCATCGCTCAAATTAAAGACCCTACTGGCACGTCAGCTTGTGCCAACCCCGCCACCGGCTTATGTAACTATACATTGAACGCGCTGACGGCAACCACATTTACCATCAACTTTTATCAGGAGGGCGGTGACGCAGGCGGAGTAGTGAATGAGCGCGGGTTAATCGAGTAGTTTTAATCTTTTAAGCGGTAGCATGGGTGTGTCCACTAGTCTGGTTGCATCCTAAGGTATGAAGTAATGCCCAAAACCAAGCTTAACCTCCAGCTCCCCGACGTGCTGTTGGCGCGTCAGCTCCTTTCGCCTGAGAAGGTGAAGGAGTTGCTGAAGGTTGCGCAGGAAACCGACCGGCAATTCGAGGACGTGTTGCTGGAACAGAAACTGCTCAAGCCGCGCGATCTCGTGGAGGCCAAAATCCAGCTTTTTAATCTGCCATTCATAGATCTGACGGATAGGGAGCTGGCGCGCGAAGTGGTGCAGCTCTTGCCTTTTGAACTAGCTGAGAATTATCAACTAGTAACCTTTGAACGGGAAGGTAACGAGGTGTCGGTGGCCATGGTGAACCCGGGCAATTTTAAGGCCATAGAGGCGATTGAATTCCGCGCCCGCGACCAGGGCTGGAAGCCGAAGTATTTCATTACCAGCCCCGAAAGCCTGGCTAGCGCTTTTAAGCAGTATGGCAGCCTATCCACCGAGGTTAAGGAGGCTCTTACCCAGGCTGAGGAAAAGTACGGCGATGTACCGGAGTTGGAAGAGGCCAAGGGTAAGCTGGAGGAGGTGGTGAAGACGGCGCCGGTGGCCAAGATGGTGGCAGTTATTTTTCGGCATGCCGTGGAGGGCGGAGCCTCGGATATTCACATAGAACCAGTGCAAGAAGAAACGCGCGTTCGCTACCGCATAGACGGCGTGCTGCATACTTCCATCGTGTTGCCCCGCTACATTCATTCGGCTGTTATTTCCCGTATCAAGGTTTTGTCGAATATGAAGATAGACGAAACGCGCGTGCCACAGGACGGCCGTATCCGCCTTACTATCGGTGGCCGTTCGGTGGATTTCCGCGTTTCCACTATGCCGCTCCTCTCTAGCGAGAAAGTGGTTTTAAGAATTCTGGATACCGCTGCCGGCTTAAAGAAGTTCGACGAGCTCGGGTTTTCCGGCCGCACCTTGGAAGTGGTCGAGGAGAACCTCAGCAAGGCGCAAGGTATGTTCCTGGTTTGCGGCCCCACCGGTAGCGGTAAATCCACCACGCTCTATACGGCTTTGAATAAATTGAACGACGAGGGTTCCAACATCATCACGCTGGAGGACCCGGTGGAGTACTACCTGGAGGGCGCGAATCAAACGCAGGTGAATTCCGAGGTGGGTTTAACTTTTGCCTCCGGCTTGCGCTCCATTTTGCGCCAAGACCCCGACATTATTATGGTGGGTGAGATTCGCGACGTGGAAACAGCCGATCTGGCTATTCACGCCTCGCTCACCGGCCATATTGTGTTGTCCACACTCCACACCAACGATGCCTTTGGTGCCATTCCGCGCTTGGTGGATATGCATGTGGAACCGTTCCTTATTGCCTCCACTATTAACGTGGTAGTGGCGCAGCGCTTGGTGCGGCGCATTTGCCACTACTGCGCCACCGAGGCGCAAGTTCCGGCCGAACTCGTAACCAAGATTAAGCAGGCGCTGGCTGAATTGCCGGAAACAGCTCGCGCACTCTTGCCCAAGGACGAATGGAAATTCAAGAAGGGGGAGGGCTGCGCCCGTTGTAACTTTACCGGTTACCGGGGCCGCGTGGTCATGGCCGAGGCTTTTTCCAATACGCACGAACTGCAGGAGGTTATTGTGGCCGGGTTGAACCCCGGGGCCTTACGGGCGGAGTTTAAACGCCAGGGTATGATGACTATGCAGCAGGATGGTTTACTGAAGGTGCTCCAAGGTATAACTACCGTGGAAGAGGTTTTAAGTGCAACTAACGATTAGAAATGTAAAATGCAAAGATTAAAATTTTATAATTTTGCATTTTGATTTTTACATTTTGAATTATTTATGCCTGACCCCCAGACCATTGTTATTGTGGAAGACGACGCTTTTTTGCGACGTCTGTATGAGCTCAAATTCACCGAGCAAGGATTCCGCGTGGAGGTGGCGGAGGACGGCGAGGCCGGGCTGGCGCTCATACGGAGCGCAAAACCGGCGGTGGTGCTCTTGGATATTGAGCTGCCTAAGTTGGATGGTTTTGGGGTTTTGCGCGAGCTTAAAGCCGACGAGGCCACCCGTGCCATCCCGGTGTTAATGCTTACCAATTCCAGCACCCAAGAGGCGATAGATCAAGCCAGGAGCCTGGGGGCCGCCGACTACATTATTAAGGCACACTTTTTGCCCTCGGAAGTAGTAGCCAAAGCTCTCGCCTGCCTCAAGGGTGCGTAAAAGAGCCGGTACCGCCATGTCCACCACCGAAACCGCTATCCTGCAGAAAATTTTGACGAACCTCGCTGGCCAGCAAGTGTCGGACTTGCATCTTAGGGCCGGCAGCCAGCCGGTGGTGCGCCGGGATGGTGAACTAGAGGTGTTGGTGCAGGAGGATATTATCACTCCTGATTTTTTGGAGGCCGTGCTCGGCACGCTCCTCACGCCCCAGCAACGGGCAACTTTCGAATCGGAGCGTCAGGTAACCATAGGACATACTTTTCTTAATCGTTTGCGGTTGCGTATTAGCGCCTTTTACCAGCGCGGGTTGCCCGAATTGGCTATTCGGTTTATACCAAGCACGCTCAAGGCCTTAAAGGAGCTGGGGTTGCCGGCTACGTTTGAGCGTTTGGTAGAAGCCGGACGGGGATTGGTTATTATTGCCGGTTCGTACGGTTCGGGCCGCACTACTACGTTGGCCGCTTGTCTGCAAGCCATTAACCGCAGCAAGGTTAAGCACATCACCACCATTGAAGAGCCGATTGAGTACGTGTTGACGGGTGAGCAGAGCATTATTGATCAGCGTGAGGTGGGCGTGGACGCGGTGAGTTGGGAAGAGGCCGTGAGCACGTTGCCCAACGAGGACGTAGATGTTGTTGGGTTGTCCCGCTTGCCGAGCCGCGCGGTCATTGACGAGGCGCTGGCTTTGGCGGTGGGCGGCAAGTTGGTTTTTGCTGTTAGGGAAGCGGATTCGTGCGTGGCGGCGGTGGAGCAGTTGGTGGCGGAGTTTCCCGCCGAACAGCAAGCCACCGTGCGTAGTCGCCTAGCCGAGGCGCTTTTGGCTATTTCGGTGCAAAAGCTCGTGCCGCGCGTGGGCGGGGGGCGAGTACTGGTATGTGAGCTGTTGGTGGCTACGCCGGCAGCGCGCGCTACTATTCATGACGGCAAAGATTACCAGCTCACCAATTTACTCCTCACCTCACGGGAAGAGGGTATGGTAGCATTCGACCGTTCCCTGGCCGAGCTTGTTAAGACTGGTGAGGTTATGCAGGAAGTGGCGCTGGCGCACGCCTTGGACCCCGAGGTCTTTCAGTCCATCCTTCGCCGCTAGGGCCTATGCCATTATTTGATTACCGGGCTAAAGACCTGCAAGGGCAGACCATAGAGGGAGTGGCCGAGGCGCCGAGCGAGCAGGCCGCCCTGGACGAGCTTGCTGAGCGGAACCTCACCCCGTTCTTCCTGCAGGAGCGTGCTAGCCGGAGCGTTTTTCAGGTTTCGCTGAAGTTCTTTAACCGCATCCGCACCCGTGATCTAGTAGTGTTTTCCAGACAGTTGGCGGTAATGGTGTCGGCCACCGTGCCATTGGTGCAGAGTTTGCGGATTCTCACCAAGCAAACGCAAAGCGAGAATTTAAAGATAATCGTTTCCGAAGTGGCCGACGAGGTGGAGGGCGGTGCCAAACTCTCGGCTGCCCTGTCCCGTTACCCCGACGTGTTCTCCAGTTTTTACGTCAACATGGTGCGTGCCGGTGAAACCTCGGGGCGGCTGGATGAAACGTTGAACTACCTAGCCGACGAAGCAGAGAAGAATTATGACCTCATGAGCAAGATCAAGGGAGCCATGACCTATCCCGCCTTCATTCTGGTTGGGCTAACCGTGGTTGGGTTCATTATGATGACATTCGTGGTGCCAAAGCTTACCACTATTTTACAAGAGACGAACACCAAACTTCCAGCCTCCACTCGGTTGCTCATTGCCACAAGTGGATTTTTTGAGCGCTTCTGGTGGTTGATCATTATCCTGCTCATCGCTCTTGCGGTGGGGGTGCGCTATGCGACCCGCCGCGGGCCGGGCCGACTTCTCTGGCACCGATTACAGCTCCGGCTCCCTATTTTTGGCAAGATACTGCAGCGCATTTATCTGGTTCGTTTCACCCGTTCGTTGGCTTCTTTAATGCTCGGCGGTGTGCCTTTAACCCGTGGGTTGGAGGTGGTGGCTGGCGTGGTAGGGAACGAGGTGTACCGCGATCTTATTACCCGCACTATCCACGAGGTGGAGGAGGGCAACTCCATTTCCACCCTGTTCTTGGAATCTTCCGCCATGCCGAGTATGGTGTCGCAAATGTTGGTGGTGGGGGAGAAGACCGGCCGGCTGGAGGAGATTATGAACCGCTTGGCCAACTTTTACAGCCGCGAGGTGGAGAATATGGTGCAGGGTCTGGTAACGCTCATTGAACCCATTATTATGGTTGTACTTGGTTTGGCGGTGGGGGTTATGGTGTCGGCCATTATTTTGCCCATTTACCAGTCCATTGGTAATGTCTAGGTGGACAACCAGGCCTTGGTGTGCTATACTATGAGCACGGCTGACATAAAAATTAACTCATTAAGGCGGGCGTTTAAGGCCCACTTCACGGTGGGTGTAGAGCGCAGGCCTGGCAGAGTACCGAGAAAGGGGGTGAGACAATGACGCAACGAAAAGGTTTCACACTCATTGAGCTATTGGTGGTTATCGCCATCATCGGCATTTTGTCTACCCTCGCAGTGGTAGCCTTGAACAACGCCCGCGCCAAGTCCCGTGACGCCAAGCGCGTGGCAGATATCAAGCAAGTTCAAACCGCTCTGGAGTTGTACTACGCTGACCAAAATGGTTACCCGGTTGAATCCCCGGCCATTACTTTAGGGGCTGCAACTGACAATACATTAAGTACTGCTGGGTTTACTGCCACAGCTGACGCAACTGGTACGACTTATATGGGTCAGGTGCCTAGTAACCCAACACCAGGTGGAGCTGCTTATGCTTACCTTGCAGCTACTAACGCAACGTACACAATTACGTTCACCTTGGAAGGCATCACTGGTGGTTTGGCCGCTGGTGCCCACACGGCTTCGCCGACTGGTATTCAGTAGGTTAAGAGTAATTGTTTTACCGTATGTCTTAAGAGCCCCTGTGGAGTGGGGCTCTTTGGTATTTCCCGAATAAAGCCACCTTCGTGTTATAATACTAGAGTATATGTGGCTGCTTTTGAGTGCTCTCCTTGGGCTGGCGGTTGGCAGTTTTTTAAACGTGCTGGTGGTGCGCTTGGCAGCCAGCGAGACCCTAGGCGGCCGTTCTCGTTGCCGCAATTGCGGTACGCAGCTCAAGTGGTACCACAACATACCACTCCTTTCTTTTGTAGTACTAAGAGGCAAGTGCGTGTTTTGTCGCCGGGTCATTTCCTGGCAGTATCCGGCAGTGGAGGCAGCTGCTGGCTCTTTGTTCGTCTTAGGCGCTTGGGTGCTGCCGGCAGGAGACTGGTTGGCGCTTATTACGTTTTTGGTTCTGGCAACCTATGCCGTTACCTTATTCGTGTTCGATTTTAGGTTTAAGCTCTTGCCCGACGTGCTTACACTTTCCGGTGCCGCCGCGCTCGTACTCCTTAATTTGGTGCGCGGCTTCTCCCCCTTTAGTCTACTGGCGGGCGTTGTGGTGGCCGCGGGTTTATTCGGCGTACAGTACCTACTCTCGCGCGGGAGATGGATTGGCAGTGGTGATATACGCCTGGGTGCCCTTATGGGCGCGGCTCTGGGTTGGCCTCACGTAGTAGTGGCGCTGGCATTGGCGTATTGGGCAGGCGCGCTCGCAGGTATTGCCCTTATGTTGTTTAAGCGTTACGGCCTGAAGAGCGAACTGCCGTTCGGTACTTTTTTAACAGCCAGCACAGTGGTTACTTTTTTGTGGGGGTCTGAGCTTATTGATTGGTATCTCCGTTTTGTTGGCGTTTAGAATACTTATGTCCCACTTCTTTAGATTGCGGTTTTCTCCCGGATTCACCTTGGCCGATATGCTGGTGGCCACAACCATCGTCGTTACCCTGTCCGTTGTTCTGGTGGTGAATTTCCGTGCCGGTTCCAAGCGCGACGAGTTAAGGAGCGGCGCACTACTCTTAAGCTCGCTCTTGCACCAGGCGCAAACGTATACCCTGTCGGGTCACACGATTGATTACGGCGGCGAACAAACTTTTCCCGACGGCGGATATGGGATTTCCTTTGATACGCAGAGTGATACGGTGTACTTCTTTGGTTCCGACGGTTCTGATAACTTTTTCAGTCCAGGCGGTGAAATATGGGAAGAGCCTTACAGTTTAGCGGAGTACAATATCGAACTTGACAATCGAGTTTGTATTGATAGGGGCAGCGGTTGTGATTACTCTGCTTCCACAGTCGATTTTATTTTCACGCCGCCCTTAGGTAGTCGTATCCTGAGTGAAGGAGCCTTAAACCAAGGCACCTTTACGGTGGTGGTACGCCACCCCAGCCTGCCTGGCAAGGGTATGTTAATTTCTGGGAACGCCGGCTCTGGCCAGGTTAATCTGGGACCACTCACGGACATACCAACCTTATGGCAACCATAAGACGAAGGCACACTTTGCTAAGGGGCTTTGGTCTGGTGGAGGCGGTGGTGGCCGTGGGCGTGCTCATTACCGGTATTGTGGCCGTGGTTAGCTTAGCGCAGAGCAATTTAAGCGCGTCCAAAGGGGTGGAGTCGCGCCTCGTGGCCGTGAATTTGGCGCGTGAAGGGGTGGAGGCGGTACGGAGCTTGCGGGACGGTAACTGGCTTAAGGGTAGAACCGGCGCCAGTGGCAGCGCGAATGCCTGGGACACCGGATTCAACAGTAGTGGAGACGCCACTGGTACCGCCATCGCCATACTTGACGTTAACACGCTCAGCTGGACGATTGATTTCACCCCTACCGGTTTTAGCGATAGCCGCACGCGGATGCGTCGCCACCCAACCCGCGGTTTGTACCGTCAGTCGCTTGATAACCCGGTGGGGGAAACAACTACGCAATTCTCCAGACTTATTACCGTGTACGCCATTTGTTGGAACAACCCCGGTAATCAAGAAACGAACAATGCGGTCACGTGTCCGGGCGGCTTCGTGAAGGCTGGCGTACGGGTTATTTCCGAGGTGCAGTGGCAGGAAGGTAATCGTACGGCCAAGATGGTCCTGGAAGAGTGGTTGTATAATTGGCGGTTTAGTTACACTCCTTATGCGCCGTAGCGTAAACACAAAAGTACACCCTGCCGTTGGGTTCACTACCATAGAACTTTTGGTGGTGGTAGCGATAATGTTGGTGGTGGTTTCCGCCGCAGCCAGTATTTTCCTGCTGGTTTCCCGCACGCAAAAGCGTATAATAGCCAACCAGCAGGTGCAGGGCGAGGTGCGGTTCGCGCTGGAAAGTATGGTGCGCGACATTCACGTGGGCATGGTTGATTATGGATACTACCAGAGCATACCGTTGGTAGACGCCAGTGGGGTGATACAGCCGCTCCAAGCTTTAGCGCTACGCGATGCCTCTAACCAGCCGGTACTTTACCGTTTGAATAGCCTGAATCAAACTTTGGAAGTAAGTCGGGGGCAGGGTGGTACTTGGCAGCCGCTACTTTCCGACACTGTGCAAGTTTCAATGGTGCGTTTTTACATTGTGCCTGCTGCCAACCCTTTTGTACCGTGCAGTGGTGGTTCTTGTGCTACTGTCCCGAATGAGCAACCGCGCGTAACCGTGTCGCTGACAGCTCAAAACGTTCCTGAATCTGGTTATCCCACTGCGTCGTTGTGGTTGCAGACCACTATTGTATCTCGTGCTTATCGCCGTTAGGCCCCTATGAATCCCCCACACGGTTTTTCCCTCCTCCTTTCACTGTTCGTACTGTCAGCCATTTTGATGGCGGCTTTGTCGGCTGGCAATCTGGTGGTGCGTGAGCTTAGGCTTACTACTTCGTTCGATCAGGGTGTATTGGCCTTTTATGCCGCCGAGAGCGGACTTGAGGATGCACTATATGATTTTCGACAAAAGAATTCACCTAATTTGAACGTAGTCGAAACTTCGGCCATAACCTTGGGCAATGGTCGCTGGTGGCGAGTGAGCAACACAACCTTAACTGAGTTTAGTACTACATTACTTGAGAACGAGGTGGCCGAAGTTACCTTGTTCAACACTAGTGGCAGTGCCCAGGCCTGGTCGGTCCGTGTGAGCTGGACGGGTAATCCGACCATGTGCCCTGGTAGCGACTTTACCTGGATTGAAGTTCTACAGTCCTACTGGGTTGCTGGTGAATCGCAAAGTCAGCGCTCGCTGCTTTCCCCGAGCGATAATGACACTGATGGTGTTACGGTAAATTTGAGCGGAAGTTATCCTTACGTGAGGTTACGGGCGTTATTTGGAGACGCTTGCAACCTTACGCTCAGAGCTTACGCTGGCCTGAATGCTACCGGCGCCTCATTCAATTTGCCGGCTCAGCTCGAGGTAACCGCGTACGGCGCGGCTGGAGAAGCGCGGCAGGCGCTTTCTATTACCGTACCGGCGCACGCGCCACAGTTCGGCGCTTTTGATTACACCCTTTTCTCTGAAGAGGCGATTTGTAAGGATGTGAGCCCATGCAATTAATCTCATGATTAAGTATCAAAATTTCCTTCACTGCCACTTCTCTAGAGAAGTGGCGCAAGAGTCGCCGCCTCGGCCTCTGCGTTGGGTGGTGCTCGCGGCGTTCGCTGGCGAACGCTATGCCGAGCGACCGCAGCACGCATTCGCCGGACGTTCACGCCGCTTCCGCGCCACGGCCGACGCTCCGGCAGGGCGGCAAGAGGCAATTTTCGGATTTTGATTTTCCTATGACCAAGGCCGAGGCTAAAGTACGCATCACTAAACTAAGGGCGGAGGTCAACCGTCACCGTTACCTCTACCACGTGCTGGACAAGCCGGAGATAGCGGACGCAGCCCTTGATTCCTTGAAGCATGAACTCCTTAAGCTTGAGCAGGAATTCCCCGAGCTCATTACAGCCGATTCCCCTACCCAGCGCGTGGGTGGCCAGCCTCTGGGTGGTTTTAAAAAAGTTCGGCACCTTAAGCCTGTTATCTCCATTGAGGACGCTTTTAGTGTGGTGGAAGTGGCGGATTGGCAGGCCAGGAACGAAAAGTTATTGAGTGAGGCGGTCAAGGGCTACTATGGTGAACTTAAGATGGATGGTTTGGCCATGGTGCTAACGTATGAGAATGGTTTGTTGGTGCGAGCCGCCACGCGGGGTGACGGTTTAGTGGGAGAGAATGTAACGGGGAATGTGAGAACCATGGAGAGCGTTCCTTTGCGGCTTGAGGAAACATCTCGCCGGTTACCGCCGCGTTTAGATGTGCGTGGCGAGGTTGTTATCACCAAGGCGGAATTGGCGCGTATTAACCGCCTGCAGGAACGTTTGCATAAGCCGCCTTTTGCTAACCCGCGTAATCTGACTGCGGGCTCTATCCGCCAGCTTGATCCTCAGGTAACATCTGAACGGAAGATGGATTTTTACGCCTTTGAGATTGTTACCGAGGTCGGCGTA
The DNA here is from genome assembly GCA_030700105.1 of Candidatus Veblenbacteria bacterium. GTDB lineage: Bacteria > Patescibacteriota > Patescibacteriia > Veblenbacterales > UBA10138 > JAUYKG01. The sequence goes on along the minus strand of JAUYKG010000031.1, from coordinate 32,611 downwards.
CGCACCCACGCCGAGGTGCACAAGCTCCTGAAGGGGTTGGGGTTTAAAACCAATCCGCACTGCGAGGAGTTGGCTGACCTGGCGGCGGTGGAACGATATCTTAAGCGCTGGGAAAGCAAGCGCGAGAGCTTGCCCTATCAAACTGATGGTGCAGTTATTGTGGTGAATAGTATTACCCAGGCGCGGCGCTTGGGTTCGGTGGGTAAGGCCGAGCGTTGGATGCTGGCCTACAAATTCCCAGCTGAGCAGGCGACCACTAAGGTGAAAGATATTATTGTGCAAATTGGCCGTACCGGCGTACTTACACCAGTCGCTATTCTGGAACCCGTTCTTGTGGCGGGTAGTACCGTATCCCGTGCTACACTGCACAACCAAGACGAGGTGGATAGGTTGGATGTGAGAATAGGGGACACAGTTATTATTGAAAAAGCTGGTGACATTATTCCTGATGTGGTGGAGGTTTTAAAGCGTCTGCGCACTGGTAAAGAAAAAAAGTATGTGATTCCGAAAAAATGCCCGGTCTGTGGCAGTCCGGTTGTGCGTAAGGAGAGTGAGGTAGCGTACTACTGCTCTAATACACAGTGCCCAGGTCGCTCGTGCGAGGGACTATATCATTTTGCGTCGCGGGTCGCATTTGACATTGATGGTTTGGGGCCCAAGATTGTCGATCAGCTGGTGGAAGCCGGTTTGGTGCAGGACGCCGCCGATTTTTTTGCCTTGCGGGGCGCGGACCTTACTTCTCTTAATCGTTTTGGGGAAAAATCAGCCCAGAACCTGGTAGCAGCCGTGGCGGCACGTAAAACCATTGCGTTGGACCGTTTTGTCAACGCGCTTGGTATTCGGCACGTGGGCGAGGAAACGGCACGAGACCTGGCGCAACACTTCGGTAGCTTGTCTAAGCTTATGGCCGCCGACCGCGCAGCCTTCGAGGCAGTGAAGAACGTGGGTGGTGTAGTGGCGCAGAGCTTGGCAGATTATTTTGCGACTAAGGAGAGCCGTAGTTTAATAGAAAAGTTTAAGCGCGCTGGTTTACGCGTAGAATCGGTTCAGCCTAAACAGCAAGGTGCTTTGGCGGGGAAGACCTTTGTTCTCACCGGAACGCTAGCTACTCTGGCGCGGGAGCAGGCCAAAGCCCTGGTTCGTAAGCTGGGCGGCAGAACCAGCGAGAGCGTAAGCCAGAGCACTGATTACGTGGTGGCGGCCGAGCACCCCGGTTCAAAACTAGAACGGGCTAAGAAGCTCGGTGTACGGGTGTTGAGCGAGGCCGAATTCAAGCGATTATTGAACTCGTGAGGGTGGTCGGGGCACTGCGCTTACGGTACACTGGTTACATATGGGCTTAACCGCACAAGAAGTTGAACATTTGGCGCGGCTGGCCCGTTTAGAGCTCACGCCGGCCGAAGTGGAGAAGTTTTCGCAACAGCTCGCCGGGGTATTGGATTACGTGGCTAAACTGCAGTCTCTAACCAGCGAAGGTGGCGCTAGCTTGGAGACTTTGGCTGTGGAGTGGAGAGTGGATGAGGTGCGTTCGTGGCCCGAGGCTGCCGAGCTTATCAAGGAGGCACCGGTTCATACCGGCACGCATATTGAGGTGCCCGAGGTGTTTGGCGAACGCCAGTAAGTTTTTAGCCATGGTGAGCATTAGCGAATTTACTAGTAAGCTGAGGAACCGGGAGCTTACCGCGGTTGAAGCGGTAAGCGTGTACCTTACCGCGATTGAGAAAAGTTCTCTAAACACTTTCATTACCCCTACGCCCCTTCTGGCATTGGCCGCGGCTAAGGAAATGGACGCCAAGTTGGCGCGCGGCGAATCCGTAGGTGCACTAGCAGGAGTACCTCTGGCGGTAAAAGACATCATTGTTACGCGCGGCATTCGTAGCACCGGAGCTTCCCGTATCCTCGATACCTACGTGCCGCCCTACGACGCCACGGTGGTGGAGCGCTTGCTGGCCGAGGGCGCTATTATTCTGGGCAAGACCAATTGTGATGAGTTCGCCATGGGTGCGTCGGGCGAGAACTCGGGCTACGGCCCCACTCGTAATCCTTGGGATGTATCTTGTGTACCAGGTGGCTCTTCTTCAGGTTCGGCTGCCGCTGTAGCAGCCGGGGAGTGCTTGGTGGCGCTCGGTACCGATACTGGTGGCTCGGTTCGTCAGCCAGCGGCTTTTTGTGGTGTGGTGGGGCTAAAGCCCACCTATGGTCGCGTTTCCCGCTGGGGCTTAATGGCTATGACGTCTTCTTTTGACCAAGCTGGCCCTTTAACCCGCTCCGTGGAAGACGCCGCTCGTATGCTCAAGGTGATGGCGGGCCATGACGAGCGTGATTCTACGAGCTCCCGTGAGCCGGTACCGGATTACGTGGCTGAGCTGCAGGGTGAGGTGCAGGGTTTGCGTTTGGGTGTACCAAAGGAATTCTTTGCCGATGGCTTGGAGCCTGATATCCGCCAGGCAGTGGAGACTGCTATTACCAAGCTCAAGGAGTTGGGGGTTACTATAGTAGAGGTAAGTCTGCCTAGCATGCCATACGCTCTGGCCGCCTACTACGTCATTTGTCCGGCCGAGGTAAGCGCCAATTTGGCGCGCTACGACGGTATTCGCTTTGGTTCGCGCCAGGAAGCCACGACGCTTTACGACCTATACGCCAAAACCCGTGGGGCACTTTTGGGCGCCGAGGTGAGGCGTCGTATTATGCTTGGCACCTACGTGCTTTCCTCGGGGTACTACGAGGCCTATTACCGCAAAGCGCAGCAGGCGCGCCGCGCGATACGCCAGGACTTTGCCCGGGTTTTTGAACAAGTGGACGCGCTCGTGGCCCCTACCACCCCCACCGCCGCTTTTGCGCTTGGCAGCAAGGCGGATGACCCTCTAGCTATGTATCTGGCCGACGTGTACACTGTACCCGTTAACATCGCTGGTTTGCCCGCGCTCTCTGTGCCGTGCGGGTTCACTAAGCAAGGTTTACCCATCGGCCTGCAGCTCATGGGCCCAGCTTGGTCCGAGGCTAGGCTTTTGCGGATCGCTCATCACTACGAGCAAGCTACTCCCTGGCACGAGCGCCTGCCCGTCCGGCAGGCGGGCCAGCCAGGTTTGTAAACACACTATGATACCCGATACGTTACCTACCTCGGTACTGCCGCCAATCAAGGTTCGCCGTTTGTACCGCCGCCCCTGGTTTATTGCCTTGGCATTGCTGGCAGCGCTGTGGTTTGGTGTACCGGCACTATTTAAGCTGTTTACCCCTCAACAAACAGCCCCTGGGTTCACCAGTCTGCCTGGGAGCACATCTACACCAGCAGAAGACGCGTTGGCGCAGGTAGCCACTACTGACGATCCCACTATTGGCTCGCCCGTGGCGCCCGTTGTCATTGTGGAGTTTGGCGATTTCCAATGCCCGTTCTGCCGTGAGGCGGCTCCTATCATGAAAGAGGTTTTGCGGCGTTACCCCGAGGCGGTACGGCTTATTTATCGGGATTTTCCCGTTGCCTCCATCCATACCCAGGCCGTGGCAGCGGCCGAGGCGGCTAACTGCGCCGCCCGACAGAAGGCAGATTCATTCTGGAAGTTTCACGACGCGCTCTATGAAAACCAAGACCAACTGGGGGCAGAATTCTATCTTGCTTTGGCTGGTTCTTTAGGCCTTGATCGTGACAAGTTCCAGAGTTGCCTGGAACAGCACCTTACCCTGGCTGAAATCCAAGACGACTACACGAGCGGGCTGGAGGCTGGTGTGCAAGGTACACCCACCTGGTTCATAAACGGGCATAAAGCGGAGGGAGCATTGTCGCTCGAGCTTTGGGACCAAGTAATCGTGAGCGTGCTTAAGAACGAATTTAGCCGCTAACTTCAGCGCGTCTGGACGCCCCGGCGAAGGGCGTGGTACACTCAACTGGCTACATTATTAATTTTTTATAATGTCTTATGGATAATCCTTCGTCGTTTTCACCTGCTGCCGACCCATCCTCAACTTCGTCCGCTAGTTCTAAAATGAGCAGTATGTGGAGTGGCGCTTCTCCCAAGCTCACCTTTGTGATGGGTATTTTGGTGGGAGTGGCCGGCGTGAGTTTGGTAGGGTTCGTGCTGGCAGCTAGCTTTGCTTTTTCCGGTAATGGTAAATTGGTACGTACCAACGGCAATGCGGCGGCGGTACCAACCGATACCACTCAAATCCCGCCCCAAGCACCCAGCCCAGTGGACATTGCGCTTAAAGAAACCGATTACGTGCGTGGTTCGGCTGAGGCACCGGTTACCATTATTACCTATTCCGATCTGGAGTGTCCGTACTGCAAATCGTTCCACCCCAGCATGCTCCAGCTCATGAGCGAATTTCCCGGCCAGGTGCGTTGGGTGTATCGCCACTTCCCGCTCTCTTTCCACGCGAATGCGCAAAAGGAAGCCGAAGCGGCTGAGTGTGTGGGCAAGCTCGGCGGTGCTGAGGCCTATTGGAGTTTCTTTGACAAGGTTTTTGAGCGTACCACCTCGAACGGCACAGGCTTTGCCCTTGCGGACCTCTACCCTCTGGCCAAGGAAGTAGGAGTGTCGGAGAGCCGCTTCCGCACCTGCTTGGATCAGGGTGAAATGGCGAGCAAGGTGCAGGCCGATCTACAGGAAGGCTCCGGTTACGGCGTACAGGGTACGCCTACGAGTTTCGTCAATGGCACGCCTTTAGAGGGCGCTGTGCCTTACGAGCAATTGAAGGCCGTGGTACAGCAGGTGTTGTCCCAGTAACTTAAAGCGCGCCGCATGCCACGTACAAGAACTATTTGGTGGTGGGTGGGGGGTATAGCGGTGGTGGTGGTGGGGGGTATAGTACTGGCTTCCCGCTCCAAGCCTGTATACCGCAACGTAGATTCGCCCCGCCCTGCGCAAGGCCAGGCCGAGGCCGGTTTGACGCTGGAGGAGTTTTCCGATTTCCAGTGCCCTGCTTGTAAATCGGCCCAGCCGGTGCTTAAGGATGTGCTAGCCACCTTTGGCGATAGGCTGTATTTCCGCTATCGTCATTTTCCGTTGGTATCCATTCACACCCAGGCCTTCCGTGCCGCGTTGGCGGCCGAGTGCGCCAACGATCAGGGTAAGTTTTGGGAGTACCACGACCAGTTATTTGACAAGCAGCCAAACTTTTCGCGCGATGAGCTGGTGGTTTACGCTACCGAGCTCGGGCTCACCATAGAAGGGGAGAGCGGGTTCGCCGCTTGTCTGGATTCGCGCGCCGAAACGGATGTCGTGCGGGCCGATATGCGCGAAGGCGACCAACGCAAGGTTTCCGGTACCCCAACTTTTTTTCTGAACGGTGAGGCGGTGCAGGATTGGTCCCAGCTCAAGGCTATTATTCAAGCTAAGCTTATCGGCGGTTGAAGCAGGTATATACGAATGTAGGCAGGTAAGTATATAGGGCCTTGTTCGCTCTGGACGAGCAGGGGAGTTTATTTTTACCCTACATACTACCTACTACATACTTTCCTATGTTCGAACTGCTCCATTCCCACATACCCGACGCGGTGTTGTTCAGCCTCGGCCCCTTTGCCATTCGCTGGTACGGCTTGTTGCTTGTGCTTGGTGTAGCTGCGGGCTACGCACTTACTCGCCGACGCTGGCGCGAGCTCGGGTGGCCGGTAGCCCAGCTGGAAGGTTTGGTGGTTTGGCTGGTAGTAGCTGGATTGCTCGGCGCCCGCTTAGTGGATGTGTTTGCGTATGAGTGGTGGTACTTCCGCGATCACCTAGGAGAAATATTTTACCTCTGGCGTGGCGGCTTGGCTTGGCACGGTGGATTGGTTGGTGGTGCGGTGGCGCTGGTATGGTGGGCACGGCGGCACCGCTGGTCGCTTTTTGAACTACTGGACAGCCTGGCACCCGGGCTGGCGGTGGGGCAGGCGGTGGGGCGGTGGGGGAATTATTTTAACCAGGAGCTGTTCGGTCTGCCGACAAGTTTGCCTTGGGGTATTCCGATTGCCGGGGCGTACCGTCCTCAGGCTTATCTGGACGCAGTATATTTTCACCCCGTTTTTCTGTACGAATTTTTGGCGCTGGTGCTCTTGGCCGGGGCGCTCTGGCGCTGGCGAGCAAAACTGGTCGCGGGACGGCTGTTCGCGTTGTATCTAATACTCTCAGGCATCCTGAGGTTCGCGCTGGAGTTCTTGCGCGTAGATGAGCAAACGCTTATCTGGGGCGCTCGTACTGGTTTTATCGTCGCGCTCCTTGCTATAGCTGTTGGTTTGGCGGTGCAGTGGAAAGCGCCGCGAACAAAAACCGCCCCCTAGCACGAGAGGGCGATTTAGATGTTATTCTGGCGGACCCGACCGGATTCGAACCGGCGATCTTCTCCGTGACAGGGAGACGTGTTAACCGCTACACTACGGGTCCACACATGCTAGGATAGCGAACAGACGCAAAGCCTAAACACTGTAGCATAACGGTTTTTAGGCTTCAAGAGGTGTTTTTATTTCGCCTAAGGTTGACTTTAAGCGAATTTTGCGATATAATGAATGTGTTAGCCTCAGATAAAAGGTAAGAGGCGCCAAAAATAAAAACAAAGCACCGTATGTACCAATTCCACCCCACGCGGTCGCGCGGCGGCGCTCACCATCGCTGTGCCTGTTCCTGGCGCACCCACCGAGATAGCACGTTATGGTACCGGCTCCAGGTGGGCCTTAGGCGCGCTTGGGCCCAGTTGTTTTATATGGATGAGGTTGGGGGCCGTCGCCCTGGTGTTTACCAGCAACATTAGCTGGTTTTTTGTTGCCTAAAAATAAAATCAGAGTACACCGGGCGATGTCCTCTGATGGGTATTTTTTGGTAGGGGTGGATGCTATTGCAAAATCAATTTTCGTTTGGGGGTTTTTTTAGGAGTTTCGGTCAGAATTTTGACGGTCGACAGAGTGTCATTTTTTGTCATAGCGGGACTATAGGAAGTTGTAAGATGTTTTTCTTTATTAACCACAGTCTGCGGTGGGGGAGGTTGGATAGCGCGAGTGATAGATGTGGTTAACTGAGTAGGCTTTTTTTCAAGCTGTGATTCGTACATATCGCTCGACAAAGTGGACAAAACTGAACCTTGCTTTGGTATATATAATTCTGGGTCTTTTTTATCAAAGCCAAGATTCTTAAGAGCGATGCCCACCGGATCGCTGACTTTTGAAATTTGATAGGCACAAAATCCAAAACAGATGACCATAATTATGCCGATGCCTGTCCAATCAAACCTATCCATTCCCAAAAATGTCTTTCTCATTATAGCTCCTTTATCTCCCAGAAGGCATATCTGGGTTTTTAATGTTAGCCTGTGGCGTATGCCGAAGGTAGTGGGCTAAACAGTTAGCTACTACCACGCCGAGGCTTTTTATTTTTTGTTATTTTTACTCAGTTAAGAAACTATCTTAATACAATGCTTATAATCTGTCAAGCCCTTCAAGCTAAGCCCTAAAATAAACAAGGAGTACATCAGGACGACGTACTCCTTTTAAAATCGGTGGGATTACTTTTTGTAGGGTGGCGTTATAATCTCAACGCCATTTTTCTGTCTCTCTGAGAAGCGGAATATCATTCCGCTCATGATCTCAGTTCGGCGCGTAGGATTATCAGTTACGATAAATTCCTCCACGTCATTAACCCTTCCGGTTACCTCAGTAACCTTTTTATCAAGATCGATCAATTGGCCAGAATTATCGGTAGAATTTGTTGGGTTTTGTTTTAACTGGTTGAGGTCGGTTAGCACATTGCTCATTAAGCCGTGCGGATATTTACTGGGCATCGAGACATACTCATTGTGCCCTGCTTTCAAGGTTGTGGCGACGATGTTGTCACCAGCAACAGCAAGTGCAATTTCCAGAAGTTCCGCAGTGATTGGTTGATTATTTTCAACCGCAGCCTGTAGAATTGCAACCATTGAATCACGCTCAGCTTTATTTTCGGCGAAATAATACTGAGCTGAGGTGGGCACTGAAAAGAGGGAGAGGAAGCAGATAACTGCTAAAGTTAATATTATTGTTTTCATTGTTACTCCTTTATTTAAAAATGCTTTTTCTCTTTGAGATTTTCTTTACCGGATTTTTCACTTCCTGCGAATCCGGTACAATAACTTCTCCAGTGGATTCGGGCTGTTCCGCTTCCACCGTTTCTTCTTCCCCTTCTCCAACTTCAGCAACTGGCGTTGGCTGAATCTTCATTGTGGTAGTATCAAGCTCCTCCAGCTCTGATTCAATATAGTCAATGTTTGATCCGGAAAAATCATCATTATAATATATCTCATCTCTCAGCATTTCAATCTGAGCCGCATGGATAGAATCATTGCTATCCGATGTATTTTGGATAAATTTTACCCAATCCACCCCAGGGATACTCATTGTAGTCGTACCCACCGTGACAAAGGTATTAAATGCTGTCATCAGACCCAATATGATGATGGCTATTATCCATCCTTTTTTCATTTTATTACTCCTATTTTTCCCAACTGGCATTGTCGGGTTTTGAATTTCAGCCTGGCGGTATGCCAAAGGCAATTAGCGTAAGCTTCAGCTAACTACCACGCGCACAGGCTTTTTTATTTGTTAAATAACGTTCGAAACTTGTAAAACAGCTAAGCATAGCACAACCACAGAATTTGTCAAGAGGGGAGGTCTGAACAGCTAACTAGGAGTGCCTTTTAAGCCCAAACCCTCTACAATACAAGGCGTATGCCAGTATTAGCAGAGAATCGTCGCGCCCGGCACGACTACTCCATTTTGGAGAAGTTTGAGGCCGGTTTGGTGCTCACCGGCCCGGAGGTAAAAGCCATTAAAGGTGGCCGCGCCAACCTGCAGGGTACTTTTGTAATACCAAAAGGGCAAGAGCTCTGGCTTACCGGTATGCACGTGGCGCCGTACGCGCCGGCCCAGCGCGAGCAGGTGGGGTACCAGCCGGAGCGCGATCGCAAACTACTCTTGGGCGCTCATGAACTTTCGTATCTGGGTGGCAAGCTGAGACAGCACGGCTTGACAGTAGTGCCGCTTTCTCTGTATACTTCGCACAGGTTTATTAAGGTTGAACTTGGTGTGGCCAGGGGTAAAACCCGCTACGACAAGCGCGCAAGCTTGCGCAAGCGGGAGACCGAACGGGAAATTCGGCGCACGTTAAAAAGATAGGTTAGACAACCCCCGCTAGTGGCTAATCGCTATTGGCTAGTGGTGGGGGGTGTTTACACTTCGATAGTTCGTAAGGGTGTTTGCTAGCAGGCCGGAGCCGGTGTTCTCCGTTACCAACACGCCAACCCTACAAATGCCAAATCATTTGTAGCTAAAGTTCGCGGGGCTTTTGCTCAGCTGAACTTTGCTCCAGCCTTCGCTTAATTGCCAAGGCCGTTCCCGCGGGTAATGCTCGATAGCTTACGGGGACGCCATTCATCGAGCTCGGTATGGTTCTTGTCTCGGGGACCAACCTAGAACCAGAGACAACCGGAATTGCGATTTTGTGTCGCTTAACGTAATTTCCGGTAATAAAGCGGCACTGAGCTTGGACCTGGCGGCACGCGAACGAACTAGACACGGGTGCGAACCCCGTCACCTCCACCATAAGTTTTTTAAGATTCATTAGCGTTATTTTTTCATTTGCGCGAACAGCCCCGTTACCGGATAAACCACTTCATCCGCATACCCGAACTACAGTTGATTGACGAATCGGGTAAACCGCACGGAGTGGTGCCAACCTCGCAAGCACTGAAGATGGCCCAAGAAGCGGGCTTTGATTTAGTGGAGGTTAATCCCGCCGCTAAGCCGCCCATTGCCAAAATAATGGACTTTGGCCAGTTCCAGTACAAGCAGCAGAAGCTGCTGCGGGCGCAAAAAACAAAAGTTAAGCGGGTTGAAATTAAGGGCGTACGTATTTCCTTTAAGATCGGCGAGCACGATCGCGCGGTGCGCCTTAGGGCAGCCTCGCGCTTCTTGGATGAGGGCCACAAGGTGCGAGTGGAAATGGTGCTGCGGGGCCGCGAGCGGGCGCACCTGGACATGGCGCAGGACATCATTCGTAAGTTCGTGGCCGCGCTCGGCGCGGACGTGGTGGTGGAAGTTCCTTTTTCCCGCCAGGGCGGCCGGCTGAGCTTACAAGTAGGCCGTAAGAAAGGCGCCCCACGCCCCACGCAAGGGCCGGACACACCGGTCGCTGACGATTCGCCCACCACGGGCGAGCAGGTAGAACAGGTATAACTTTTAACTACACTATGAAGGTAAAAACTCACAAAGCTACCGCTAAACGGTTTCGGGTTACGGCCAAGGGCAAGTTCATGAAGCGTACGGCCGGCCAGGACCATTTTAACGCACGCGAATCGGGCGTGGTTACGCGCCGCAAGCGGCGCGATGTTGCCGTTGCCAAGGTGAACGTGCCGGCCATTCGCAAGCTTATTTTCCGGGCTTAAGTTAATTCTCTCTACTTTTTCCTATGGCACGAGTGAAGCGCGGCATGATGCACTTAAAGCGCCGCAAGAATCTCCTTAAACGCACCAAGGGCTACCGCTGGGGCCGCAAGAGCAAGATTACGCTAGCCAAAGTAGCCGCACGCAAGGCTGGTGTGTACGCCTTTGCCCACCGCCGCGACCGCAAGGCCGATTTCCGCCGCTTGTGGCAGATTCAGATTAACGCTGCCGTTCGGCCGCACGGTCTTTCTTACAGCCGGTTTATTAACCTCCTAAAGAAGCATAAGATTGAATTGGATAGAAAGATTCTGTCCCAGCTGGCGCGCGAGTACCCAGCAATTTTCAACAAGATAGTAGAAGTGGTGAAGAAGCAATAGGTTTATGTAAGTAAACCCGCCCCGCTAAGCGCAGGGGCGGTTTTTGTTGGTGGTTGCTTCACAAGAACTGGTAGCAGCCTCTATACTTAAGGAACGTTATCCCCCTGCGGGAGATGAAATGATATTTGATTATAGGATAGGAATTTTATGTTATCGCAAAAATTACAAGCCGAAGTTGCCAAAGCCGCTCACAAGCACTACCAGCTAAGCGAGGGTGAGGTTGAGGTACAGCCGGTGCGCGATATGGCGCACGGTGATTTCACCAGCAACGCTGCCCTCAAGATAGCGAGCAAGTGGGGCGTGCCAGCCAAGGAGGCGGCTGAGGCTATACGCCGCGAACTAGCAGATTCACGCCTGGTGCGTTCAGCCTGTGCGCGGGTGGAGGTGGCTGGCCCGGGCTTTATCAATTTTTGGCTTAAGCCCGCCACGTGCTTTAAGCAGTTAGCTGAACTCACCAAACCCGCACCGCGCGCCATACTACGAGGCAGGCGCGTGCTGGTTGAATTTTCCAGCCCCAACATTGCCAAGCCCATGCACGTGGGGCATATTCGCTCCACCATCATCGGTGCGGCCTTGGCCAATATGTTTCAGGCTTTAGGCGCTCCGGTTTTGCGCTTGAACCACCTGGGAGATTGGGGCACACAGTTCGGCAAACTTATTGCCGCTTACAAGCGCTGGGGCAAGCGCGAGCAGGTGCGCCGCCAGCCGATTAGTGAAATGCTTAGGTTGTACGTTAAGTTCCACGAAGAAATGAAGCGCGAACCAGAGCTGGAAGTCGAGGGACAGCAAGAGTTTCTAAGGCTAGAGAAGGGGAATCGCGAGAACCGGGCACTGTGGAATTGGTTTAAGCGCGAGTCGGTAAAAGAGTTCAATGTGTTCTACCGGCGTTTGGGGGTAAATTTCACCCACGTACTAGGAGAGAGCTTTTACGAGCCGATGCTCAAGGGCGTGGTTACCGATTTACTTCGTCAAAAGCTGGCGGTGAGGAACGAAGACGGTTCGGTGGTGGTGCACTTGCAGGCTGAGGGGCTGCCGCCTTGTCTTATTCAGAAGTCGGACGGCGGTTCGCTTTATGCCACGCGCGACCTGGCCGCTATTCGCTACCGCGTGAAGCGGTTTAAAGCGCAACAGATACTCTATGTGGTGGGCAATGAGCAATCACTCCACTTTGATCAGGTGTTCGCGGTCGCCAAACTGGCTGGCTACGCCGGTAACACAATCTTGCGGCACGTGAAGTTCGGGCAGATCTTGGGAGAGGACAAGCAGAAACTGGCCACGCGCGAGGGCAGGATTATCCCCTTGGGAGAAGTGCTGGACAAGGCACGGGAGCTGGCGCGCAAGGTGGTGCAGGCCAAAAATCCCAGCTTGTCGGCCAAGCTTAAGGACCGTATAGCCGAAACCGTGGGCATGGGGGCGGTTAAGTATAACGACCTGTCGCAGAACCGGCTTACTGACATCACCTTTAATTGGGAGAAAATGCTCTCACTGGACGGGAACAGTGCACCATATTTGCAGTACAGTTACGTGAGGTTAAAGAGTATTCTGCGCAAAGCAGGCAAGGTGAGTGGTCGCGCAGCGGGGAGCGCCGTTTTGGCGCACGCCAATGAGGCGGACCTTAGTATGCTGCGCCTACTTACGCGCTACCCCGAGCAGTTACGCCGCGCGGCCGAGGAGCAGGGGCCGCACCTGTTGGCCGCTTACCTGTATGAACTCGCCACCCAGGTGAATTCCTTTTACCACGCCGTCCCGGTTCTAAAAGCCGAGCCCAAGCTGCGCAGCTTACGACTTAACTTGGTGCGCGTAGCAGCGGATGTTCTTAAAGAAGGCTTGGGGATTCTGGGTATAGGGGTGGTGGAGAAGATGTAGGCTGGACTCTGCTATACTTACCAACGTATGGATTTCAATTCTCAGACTGGTTATACAGCACCCCGGGCAACTCGTACTTGGCCCTGGGTAGTTTTAATAATCGTGTTGGTATTAATGAGCGGGTTGTGGTTTAGCTTCCAGCGCAATTGGTGGCTGCCTATGCCAGGCTGGCAGGCGGTATTCCTTTCCAATGGCCAGGTTTACTTCGGCAATGTGGCGCGCTTGACCCCCGACACCGTGGTCCTTCGCCACATTTACTATCTGCAGACTTCGGGCCCGCTGCAGGCAGGTGGTGAGCAGCAGCCACAGGATCTCGCACTCGTAAAACTTGGAGCGGAGTTGCATGGCCCGACTGATGAGATGAGAATAAGTAGGGAGCATGTACTGTTCATAGAAACACTCAAGCAGGACTCCAAAGTAGTAAAAGCGATTGAGCAGTTTAGCTCCGGCTCCAGATAAGAAATTTTTTGAATCCAGCCTGTGTTCCCATAGTACTATTCTATAGAATAGTACTATGGGGGATAGAAAAAATGCCCGACGTGTGTTCGTTCGAGCATTTTTAATTTTTTGTTGCATTATTCCAAACCTGCTGGCACATCTCTAATATCTTGTGTGCCAAGATGTACTGGTTGGGAGGCAGATTTGTGTTTATCTCTTTGCCATTCTCCCTAACCTTTTCAAGCTCGCCATCCTTGTATGTAAGTCCCAGTACATATTCTATCCCGCCTATTTCGTAGATGGCTTTTATGCTTTCCCGCAGTGAGCCGTTCAATTCCGGCAGATACGTGATACTACCCTTGCCCTGAGCAAGTATGATTATATCCTTGACTCGGGCAGGAGGCTCGTTGCATTCTTCCAGCCAATCTCTAATGGCGGTTAGTCTTTTGGCGCGGTTGGCCTCTGGCGAAGTTATTTTATAGAGGTTCCGTATGTGCCAGACAAAGAGGATTAGTGCAAACCAGATTAGTATAGTAAGCGGATCCATTTTTTAAATTCCTTTTTGTTTTGTTGATACCTTACACTATTTTGCCGGATAGTCAACCCCGCCGCGTCGGGGCAAGCTTGCTGTAGAGCCGTAGAATCAGTAAAATAAAGAGCACTATGGTGAAGTTTCCCGAGCTAGAAGAGAGGTGGCTCAAATATTGGCAGGAGAACAAGATATTCGAGAAATCGCTTGCCAAGCCCTCTAAGGAAGGGGATTTTGTTTTTTTTGAAGGCCCTCCCACTGCCAACGGTAAGCCCGGCATTCACCACGTGTTGGCACGGGCATTTAAGGACTTAATTCCGCGCTACAAGACCATGCGCGGCTGGCGTGTGGAACGCAAGGCTGGTTGGGATACCCAGGGTTTGCCGGTGGAACTGCAGGTGGAAAAAGAACTTGGCTTTAAGGGTAAGCCGGATATAGAAAAGTACGGGGTGGCGGAATTTAACGCCAAGTGTAAAGATGGCGTGTGGAAGTACAAAGAGGACTGGGAAAAGCTTACCCAGCGCATGGGCTATTGGCTGGATTTGGAGCATCCGTACATCACATATGAGCGGCCGTATATAGAAAGCCTGTGGTGGATTTTCAAGCAGGCTGATAAAGCAGGATTGCTGTACCAGGATTACAAGGTTTTGCCGCACTGCCCGCGTTGCGGTACGGCGCTTTCCAGTCACGAAGTCGCGTTGGGGTATAAGAATATCCCTGACAAGGCAGTTTACATTAAGTTTAAATTAGCATCAGACCCCGATACATCGATTCTATCTTGGACCACCACGCCATGGACCTTGCCTGGAAATGTGGCCTTAGCAGTGGGCGAGGATGTGATGTACGAGAAGGTAAAAGTAAAGAACGAGTTTTTGATTTTAGCGCGAGCACGATTAAAGGAGGTTTTTCGTAGTGGATTACCTGAAGTGGTAGATAAGTTTCCAGGTAAAAAACTTGTAGGCCTAGAGTACAAACCTCTATTTGATATAAAGCCTTTGCAGAACGAGAAATCATACCGAGTATATGCGGCGGATTTTGTAACCACTACCGAAGGTACTGGTGTGGTACATACTGCTGTAATGTACGGCGAGGATGATTTTAATCTTGGAACACAAGTTGGTTTGCCCAAGTACCATACTGTGGATGAGGACGGTCTGTTCACCAAGGACGTGCCGCAGTGGCAGGGTAAATTTGTGAAAGATAAAGTAGTGGAGGAGGGGATAGTAGCCGATTTGAAAGAACGCGGTCTGCTTTTTAGTGAGGAGACTTATACTCACGACTACCCTTTTTGCTGGCGGTGTGAAACTCCGCTTTTGTACTATGCCAAGCCATCGTGGTTCATTGAAATGTCAGCTCTGCGAGAAGAGCTTAAGGCCGCTAACGAAAAGGTCAATTGGCTTCCCCAGCACATCAAGAGCGGCCGCTTTGGTGAGTGGCTTGAAGGGGTGAAAGATTGGGCCATATCGCGCGAGCGGTATTGGGGCACGCCGTTGCCTATTTGGCGCTGTACCAACCCCGATTGTCGCCATCACATTGTGGTAGAGAGCCTGGCGGAATTAACCGAGAAATCAGGGCAAAAGTTCGGGGCTGACTTTGATATGCACCGGCCCTTTATTGATCAAGTAATTTGGCCGTGCAAGAAGTGCGACGGCAAGGGCGAGATGGAGCGCGTTCCAGAGGTGGCTGATTGTTGGTTTGATTCCGGCAGTATGCCGTTTGCTCAGTGGGGGTATCCGCATGTTGCCGGCAGTGAAGAACAGTTTAAGCAGCATTATCCGGCTGATTATATTTCCGAGGCCATAGACCAAACGCGCGGCTGGTTCTACACGCTTTTAGCTGTAGCCAGTGTGCTTAAAAAAGCGGGGGCGATACAAGAGGTGCCGCCGTACCAGAACGTGATTTGCCTGGGGCACATAAACGATAAGCACGGCCAAAAGATGAGCAAGTCAAAGGGTAATATCGTGGACCCGTGGGAGGTTATGAACACTTGGGGGGCGGACGCTTTACGTTGGCATTTCTACACGGCCAATCAGCCGGGCGAACCAAAGAATTTTGATACGAATGATGTTGATCAGGTGGTGAAAAAGACGTTCCTCATACTCATGAATGTGGTTACGTTCTACGAGCTATACAAAGGCGAGGCTAAGGCGCCGGTTGGATCGCCCAAAGTTAGCCACGTGATGGATAGGTGGGTGTTGGGTTTGCTGCAGCAGTTGGCGAACGAAGTTACTGAACACTTGGATAATTATGAAATTACCGAGGCCGGGCGTAAACTGGCCGGTTTCGTGACTGAACTTTCCACATGGTACGTTAGGCGCAGTCGGGACAGGTTCAAGGAAGAAGGCAGTGATAAGCAGGTCGCCGTGGCAACCCTGGGCTATGTTCTATCCACCTTGGCTAAGCTGCTGGCGCCGTTCACGCCGTTTATTGCGGAAGAGGTTTATGGCCGAGTTAATAGCAGCAAAAAATCGGTGCATTTGGAGGATTGGCCAACACAGAGTACGGTTACCGCCGATGACGAGCAGCTGTTAGCGGATATGGCAAGGGCCAGGGACGAAGTTGAAAAAGCCCTGGCACAGCGGGCAGCTGCTGGCATTAAGGTACGGCAGGTGCTGGGGCATCTAACTACCAGTGTGAAGTTTGGCGAAGATATCTCATCTCTTATAGCTGACGAAGTGAATGTACAAAAAGTGACTCACGGTATAGAAACAAAGCTTGATACTGCAATGAACAGTGAGCTTGAAGCACTTGGACTAGTGCGTGAATTCACGCGGCAGGTGAACGCGCTGCGTAAAGAGCTTAAGCTTACCATACAAGATAAGGTTAAACTTGTGGTGCAGGCGCCTGAGCCTCTCAAGGGTGCGCTGGAAAAGCAGTTGGATGATGTAAAACGTGCCGTGATAGCCGAGGCGGTTGAATTTTCTGACAAGTCTCAAGAACACGAACTTAATTTAGGAGATGTGAAGGTAAGTCTGAACATTGAATGACGGCCTAAACTTACTATGCATTACACTTATCTAGTTGGTGTTGGCATAGCCCTTATTCCTTGGTTGGTTATATTTTGGCGGCGGGCTGATTTGCGGTCTCAGATGGTATTTGCCGGTTTACTCGGCGCTGTCATTGGATCAACCGGCTCCCTGTACGTGCCTTATTATTGGAATCCGCCCACCCTTGGTAATTTACTTAGTCGTTACGGCGTATCATTAGAAGATGTTCTGTTAGGTTTTTTTATCGGGGGTGTGGCTGCCGTGCTCTATGAATACGTGAACGACCGCCGAACAAAACGGCCGCTCATTGCTCGGTCGTACCCAAACTTCTTGTCGGCAGCCGTTTTTGTCTGTGCGTATGTTGGTGGGTTAACCCTTCTTCCTCTAAAGCCCCTACACGTGCTAGTTATTGCTATGCTACTAGGTGCAGTGGTAGTGGTAATTTACCGCCAGGACTTGGTGCCAGAAATGCTCTGGAGCTGTTTATGGTTTGCAGCGTTATACTGGGGTTTGTTCTCTGTATTCAATTGGCTCTTTCCTGATTTCATCGTCACCTACTATAATCACGACTACTTGAGTGGGTTATGGCTTGGCGCGGTACCGATTGAAGAGGTTATGTTTGCAGCCACTTCCGGCTTGTTTTGGTCGGCCTTGTATGAATTTACCAGAGGGATGAGGGTTAGTCGAAGTTTATTTAATTTGTAATTTTTTTCTGTGTCCACTTACGTTACTACCGGTTTTGTATTGAGCACGCGGCCCTGGCGGGAAGGTGACAGGCTGTACACGCTGTTAACCGAAGCTAACGGCAAGGTGGAGGTAATAGCCGCGGGCAGCAAAAAAATAAATTCCAAATTAGCCCCGCACCTTTTGCCGTTCGCCGAGGTGGAGGTAATGGTGGCGCGCGGCAAGCGCTTGGACAGGTTGGCCTCGGCCAGTTTGCGGCAAGCGTATCTTAAGCCGCCTTACCATCTCTCTACTGCGGTGTTGGGCAGTGCGCTTTTGGAAGTGGCCGACACTCTTACTCGGGTGGGGGAACGAGAGCCCCGTTTAACCCTACTCTTGCGCCAAAGCTTGGTGGAACTCGCAGAGCTCCCTTCGGCAGAAAGCGAGTGGCGGCCAGCCGCGCGTTGGCTCTTGGCCCATTATCTGGTCGAACTTTTGAAAAGTATCGGTTTGGCGGTTACGCTTACGCACTGTGAGGATTGCCGCGGTGCTTTAGCCGAGCCGGTTCACTTTAGTTGGACCAGTCATGGGTTTTACCATCAGAACCACGTGCCAACCGGCGAGGCCACGGTGCCACTCGCACCCTCAGCTTTCGCCTGGCTCACGCGGGCCGCTACCATGGGGGTTGTACGCGCCGAGCCCTTGCCTGCTTCGGTGCTAGGGTTCCTGACGGATTACGTGCAGGGCCATGCCGGCCGCGAACTCTACACGCTTAAGGTATTGCGTAGTATTCTGTAGGTATGGCTAAACGAGACCAAGAATCGCGCGTGAATGATTTTACGCTCTCGCCCGAGGCCGCGGACGAGGAGGAATCAGTTAAGGAGGCTGGTGAGGCTTTTGCCAAGCTCTACCGCCAGGGCGCCGAAGGTGATTTCCCCACCACACTAGCCGCGGCGCGCAAGCGCCACACTTGGGTTATCCTTATCTCTACCCTAGGGCTACTTCTGGTGGTAGCTTTGGGTGTGCTGTTCTTCTTGGGCAACGGCGGCGGGAAGTTCGGGGAGGAAGCTGTGAGTCTTACCCTAGTAGGACCCCAAGAAGCGCCTTCGGGGCAGGTAGTTGAGTATACTTTGGCGTATCACAATGACCAGGGCGTAGATTTAACTGACATTGAGGTTAACCTCCGCTACCCCGAGGGTTTTACTTTTGAGGGATCCTTGCCGCAAGCGGACAACACGGAAGGCACGCGGCTTACCTTAAAGCGCATTCGCGCGCGTGAATCAGGCAATCTGTCGGTACGGGGGCTCCTAGTGGGCGAGGTAGGTGATGTAAAGCAGTTCTCGGCCGTGGTTACCTACGAGCCAGAGAACATAAGTGCTCAGTATGCCAAGACCTTGAATGTGGCTACTCAGGTGGTGGCATCGGTTTTAAACCTTGAACTTACCGGCCCAGCCCAACTGCCAGAAGCAGAACCCCTCAGCTTGAGCGCCACCTATCGCAACAGTTCAGCCGAGCCGTTGAGCGGTTTGGTGGTACGTTTTACCAGTCCGGGCGGCTTTGAGCTTGAGCTACCCCAGCTTACGCCCTTAAGTGGGGCCGGCAATACCTGGCTGTTGCCGGATTTGGAACCGTTGGCAGAAGGCAAGGTGGAGTTCAAAGGACGTTTCACCGAAGCCTCGGCTGCGGGCAAGCAGGAGATCAGAGTAGCCGTGGGGTTACTAGGCGAGGGTAACAAGGTAACAGTGCAAGAGGAAAAGGTGCATGAACTCACCTTAGTGAAATCGCACCTCACCTTAAACCTCACCGCCAACGATGTAAGCCTGAAGAGCGCTGTGGATCTCGGGCAGCAGCTTACCTATCAGGTTACGGTGGCGAATGAAGGCGAGTTACCGTTCACCAACATTATATTAGTCGCCCGCCTGGATACCACCTACCTTGATTGGAGCACCTTGCGTGACGACGCCGGCGGTACAGTGAATCGTACAGAGGGTACCATCACCTGGACCAAGGAGGTGCTACCGTTCCTGGCGGCGTTGCAGCCAGGTAGCCGCACTACCGTCCGCTGGTATATCTCTGTGGTACCAAGTCTGCCAGCTGGTGCTAGTGCTACACCTTCGTTTAAAGCCAAAGTGGAGGCTCAGGCCGGGCAGATGGTGGGGGAGTCCTTGCAAGCAATAATGAGCGAATCGAACGAGGTGGAGAGTAAGTTCAATACGCGCTTAACCCTAGAAGCTGATGGCCGTTACTATACGGACGACTTGGTAAAGCTTGGCTCGGGCCCGTTGCCGCCGCAGGTGGGGCAAACCACCACGTATGTTATTTTTTGGCGATTGGCTAACAACCTGAGCGAGGTGGAGAATGTGGAAGTTACTACCACTTTGCCGCCCGAAGTTAACTTTACCGGACAGAGCACCGTGGCCGCTGGCAGCCCCGTGAGCTTTAACCCCAATACGCGCGAGGTGCGCTGGACCTTGAACCGCTTGCCGGCTGGGGCAGGTACTGGTTTTGCTCGGCCCGAAGCCTCGTTTGAAGTGGCGGTAACACCCGGTCCGTCCGACGCCAACAAAATTCTTGTGCTCACCCGCACTACCACGGTTACCGCGCGGGACACTTTTTCCGGTGCGGACCTTATTGCCACAGCCAAGTTCATTACCACCGAACTGGATAACGACCTCGGCGCTCAGGGCAAGGGCATTGTGGTGCCATAAAAGATAAAAGACCCCATGTTTATGATGGAGTCTCTTATTTTAGTTAAACATTCTCTTTTGCAGGTCTTAGGTGTCTGATTATGCTCCCAAGCGCGAATACATCAGCTATGATTAATGTGTAGTTCCCGGCCGGATAGAAGTTGAACAGAAAAAGCACAAGTGTCAGTGCCTGGAAGTTGAATTTCAACTTCCCGAAATGATTGGCCTTTATTTGCCCAGTGCCCCGGTACGCATTGTGCCTTTTTTTATAGCTCAGCACGAGGGCCATAATGATAAGTATAAGATCGAAGAGCGCGAAGAGTGCTAGGGGTACTAGCCAGAAGTGCTGGTAGAAGCCTGTGGCAGCGAAAAAGGCAAACACTTTATCGCAGCCAGCATCAACCGCACCGCCAGTCTCGCTTTGCTGGTTCATTTTTTTGGCTATTACGCCATCAAAGTAATCCGAGAATACCACTAGGGCTAAAACGGAAATGTAGGCAGCAAAGCCAGCATCGTGTATTACGAATATTAAGAAGACCGGCCCAGCCAGCGCCCGGCCGAACGAGATCATGTTCGCTACCGTGAAGACGTCCGTCTCTATCCATTTGTCCACAATATTGGATAATGGATGAGACAGGTTGGCGACTAGCGTTTTGAACCTGCGCCGGAATGTTTGCCGCGTCTCCGGCCGCGGAATTATAAACTCGGCGAATTTGCTCAAAGCCCTATCTTTGGCCGCGATTAACTTTAGGATCCCAGGTTCAATCGCATTTAAAAAGTTGACAAGGTACTCCATCCAACACCTCCTTTGGATATAGTTATGGTTTTTATTTTATTTGACATCACCCTAGCAAGTTAGTCGTTACGTGGTCAAGTGCTGCTAAAAAACCTATACTAGAACTATCTATGACCCTGGCCCTTAAGCAGTCTGCCGACCTGGTGCTGGAGTTTGTGCTGGATGTGGTGCGTTTCCCCTGGTGGTGGTACTCCGGAGGGTTGACAATTGTGGCCGAGCGCTGCTGGCGCGGGTTTTCCACGGCGCGGGCGCGTGTGAGCCTGGGCGTGTTCGCGCGTTACCTGTTCAAGCCCATGTACCAGGACTACACCTGGCAGGGGAGGGCTATTAGCCTAGCCATGCGTTTGGTGCTCCTCATAGCAAAATCCATACGGCTGCTCGTAGCCGCGGCGTGGTACCTCGCATTCCTTGTGGGGTGGGTACTGCTCCTACCCGTTACCTTGTTTATACTTTTTAGTTAGAATCCTCGTGCCGCAATTTGCTTGGCAAACACACTACACGCTCTTAGAACTCGTGTTCCGGCGTTTGCGCCTAACGGTGTACCGTGCAGTTGCATTCGCGGCTATTGTCTTGGCGCTTGCATCGTTGAGCGTGTTCGTGTTGGTAACGGCGCCGCTCATGTTCCAGTATGGGCAGTGGAATATTTTTTTGCCGCCCACGCCTGGGGCCAAGCTCTTGTGGTTCGCAATCCTTTTGGCTGTGTATGCCTGGTACCGTTTGGAGCGCGAGCATGCCTGGTATCCACCCCTGCCTGTGGCCGAGGCCGACACCGTGGTGGTGGAGCGGCATCTGAGCGAAGAGACCTGGCGCGTGCTGGAACTCGCGTACCGCTATGCTTATCGGCTTAAGCAGGCAGTGGATCCGCTACACCTTTTGGCCGCCAGCTTAAGTTCGCTTACCGGTCGGCGGGTGTTCTCGCGCTTGGGAGTGGATACTACTAAGCTGGCAAGTACCCTACGCAATGCACTGGCTAGGCTGCCGCTGGGCAAAAGCTCTGAGCTCTCGGCGACCAGCAGCACGGCCTTACTTGCCGCTGCTGAATTGGCCCTTAAACGTAAGGGCCGGCACGTGGCTATGAGCGAAGTCCTGGTTGCCTTAGGCAAAAGTGATTCACTGGTGCGGGATGTGCTGGAAGAGTTGTCTGTTAAACCGGAAGCCCTGGAAAATGTGACGGCTTGGTACAGTTTAAGACGCAAGCTTGTGGAGATGCGCACGCGCCAGAGTCGGCGCTCCGCCTTCCGCCCGCGCCACGCACTGGATCGCACCTACTCGGCGGTGGCCACGCCGTTCTTAAACCGCGTGTCGCGCGACCTTACCGCGGAAGCGGCCCGGGGATACCTTATGCCCTGCGTGGGGCGGGATCGCGAAATAGCCGAGGCCTTCCGCTTGGTTGAAGGTGGCCAAGGGAGTGTGGTGTTCGTGGGCGAACCAGGGATGGGCCGGGGGTTAATTATCGAGGGTATGGCCCAGGTCATGGCTGCCGAGGAAGTACCTCGGGCACTGCAGGATAAGCACCTTTTGCTCATTTCGGTGGCGCAGCTCCTCTCGGGTGCTGCACCTAGCGAGGCGGGCGAGCGGCTGTTGCAGGTGTTAAACGAAGCGGTCCGCGCCGGCAATATCGTGCTCGCCATTGAGGATGTGCATCAGATTGTAGGCTTGGACGCCGGTAGCGGACGTCAGCTGTCTTTAGGCGACGTGCTGGCCAACGTGGTGGCCAGTTATCAGCTCATCGTGCTTGCCACCACCACCAACAAAGATTGGCGCGACACGCTGGAGCGCAGCCCACTGGGACATGTGCTCCAGCGGGTGGAGGTAGCCGAGCTAGACGACAATAGCTCCATTCAGGTGTTGGAATCTCGCGTGGGAACCATTGAGCACCAACACCGTATGTACTTTTCCTACGGCGCACTGGAGAACACGGTTACGTTGGCGCGGCGCTTTATGCCCGATCGTTACCTACCCGAGAAAGCTATTACCCTGCTCGAGGAAGTGGTGGTGTTCGCACGTGAGCGTGTCGGAGGCGGCGGGGTGGTAACGGCCGAGCATGTGGCGCAGGTAGTAGCGAGCAAGGTACACGTGCCGGTAGCGCAGATTACCGCCGGGGAAAGTGAAAAGCTTTTGAACCTGGAACAGATCCTGCACCAGCGTATTATCGGGCAAGACGAAGCGGTAAAGCTGGTGAGCGAGGCTTTGCGCAGGGGGCGCGTGGATCTGCGCGACCAGAAGCGCCCAGTAGCTTCGTTCTTGTTCTTAGGCCCGACTGGCGTGGGTAAAACCGAGCTGGCTAAGGTGGTGGCGCAGGAGTACTTCGGCGGCGAGGATAAGATGGTACGGCTGGATATGTCCGAATACCAAACCGCCGAGAGCCTGTACCGCTTGGTGGGCGCACCCGGCAGGGCAGGGGAGGAGCGTGGGCTGTTAACCGAGGCAGTACATCGTACACCTTACACAC
Organism: Candidatus Veblenbacteria bacterium; assembly: GCA_030700105.1. Classification (GTDB taxonomy): domain Bacteria; phylum Patescibacteriota; class Patescibacteriia; order Veblenbacterales; family UBA10138; genus JAUYKG01. The sequence goes on along the minus strand of JAUYKG010000031.1, from coordinate 9,439 downwards.
TCGTGTTGTTGGACGAGTTGGAAAAAGCGCACTCAGATATCTTGAATGTTTTTTTACAAGTGTTGGATGATGGTCGTCTCACCGATGCTGCCGGGCATACCATAAGCTTTAATAACGCCATCATCATCGCCACTTCCAATGCCGCCACTTCTTTCATCCAAGAACAGCTTCAGCAGAACGTGCCTCTGGACTACATTCGTCGTGGACTTTTAAAGGGCGGACTCACTCAGTACTTCCGTCCTGAATTTTTGAACCGTTTTGATGCCATTGTGGTGTTTAGGCCGCTGGAGATAGCTGAAGTTGAACAAGTAGCCGAACTTATGATAAAAAAACTAGCGCGCGAGCTGGAAGCTAAGGGAGTGCACCTTAGAGCCTCGCCCGAGGCGGTTCGCGAGTTGGCGCACAAGGGGTTCGACCCGCTCTTTGGCGCCCGGCCGCTGCGGCGTGTTATCCAGGATAACGTGGATAGCGCCCTGGCCACCCATTTGCTTTCCGGTAAGCTTACAAGACGCGATGTGGTGGTGCTGGAGCCAGGCGGCACAATTCGCGTGGAGAAAGCCGAGAAGTTATAGGTCTTTAGAGTGGGGATTAAACCCAACTTTTTAGCAGCAGTTAGTTATGCTACAAACGTTAACCAAAGTTACACCTGAAGTGCTGGCTGAAATAGAGTCGGAAAAGAAGCTTCGGCACAGCCGCGAGCTCTTTTTGCTCTTTGCCATGGGCAGCCAGTTTGACCACCTTATTAAAATGGCGGTGGAGCGTTTGGGTGTGTACTGTTTGGTGGCAGACCCCGGGAAAATAACAGCGGCTGATGTTAAGCAGTTCGCCCCCACAGGCATCATTCTTTCTGGTGGCCCGGCTTCGGTGCACGCTGAACCGCCACCGTTCGACGTCGGTATTTTTGACCTCGGCACGCCGGTGCTGGGTATTTGTCTCGGGTTTCAAATGTGGGCCAAGCATATTGGCGCACCGGTGGTGGCGGCAAACCGGCGTGAGTTCGGCGTACACACTTTTACGGTTACCGATCCGCAGGCGCAGCTCTTTAGTGGTTGTCCAAGCACTATGGAGGTGCTGGAAAGTCACGGTGACCGGGTAGAGCCCGGCCAGCACCTTACGGTACTGGGGCATACCGAGAACGCGGTAGCTGCCGGGCACTACCAGCACCTGTGGGGCGTACAGTTCCACCCGGAGGTTACGCACACGCCGCAGGGCTTAAAGATGCTGGAGAATTTTTGTTTTGGCATTTGCGGCGCTAAGGATAAGTTCCCGGCGCACCAGATCGCTATGAAAAAAGTGGAGGAAGTCAAAGAGTTAGTTAAGGATAGAAAGGTCTTACTGGCCCTTTCCGGGGGTTCTGATTCTTCTTGTGTGGCATTTATCTTGAAGCACGCGTTGGTTGGTATCGAGGTGCAGGTAGTGGGGGTGTACATTAAAGGGATTGATAGGCCAGAGGACGAGGCACATGTAAAAAAATACTTTGGCAGTGAACCTTGGCTGGAGCTGAAAATTGTGGATGCCACAAGCGAGTTTCTGGCGGCGCTTAAGGGCAAGGAAAGTATGCGCGATAAGCGTCTCGCCATGCGTGAAGTGTACCGGACTATTTTGGAGCAAGAGGCCACAGCCTGCGGCGCCGGCTTTATCGCCCAAGGCACGCTGTACACCGATGTTTCAGAGAGCGCGGGCGGGTACACGAGTGGCGCGGCCAAAGCCCAAATAAAAATTCACCATAACGTTAACTTAGGTTTTTCCGTGCCCGAGCTGGCACCGTTGCTGGACCAGGTAAAGGATACGGCACGCAATATTGGCCGCGACTTGGAGGTGCCGGAAGAATTACTGACCCGACACCCTTTCCCTGGTCCAGGCTTAGTGGTGAGGATAGAGGGTGAGGTAACCGCGGAGAATCTTACAATAGCCCGCGCCGCCGATGGTATTTTTCTTGAAGAACTTCATCGGGCCGGTGTATACGAATCAGTCTGGCAAGCCGGGGCGGTGGTTACGCGGTCCCAAACCACCTGCACCAAAGGGGACGATGCCGCGAGCGGCATAGTGCTGGCGCTGTGGGCAGTTACAAGTGTGAACGGCTTTACCGCCAACTGGGCGGAATTGCCGGTTGATTTTCTGCGGCGCGTGTCCATTCGTCTTACCAACGAGATCCGTGAGGTCGGCGCGGTGGTATACCGTATTTCGGATAAGCCCCCCGCCACCATTGAGTGGGGGTAACACATGGTTTGTTTGTGCCGGAATTTTGGTGGGGAGGTTATTTGCCAGTACGGCGGAAATCCACTAGAGTAACGTCGTTATGAGCCAAGAAAATGCTGGTCAGAATTTAATGGATAAACTCATCTCGCTGTGCAAACAGCGGGGAATTATTCTGCCTGGTTCGGAAATTTACGGCGGGTTGGCGAATGCTTGGGATTTTGGGCCGTATGGTGCGCTTCTGAAGAACAATATTCGCCAGGCCTGGATAAAACATTTCGTGACCTCGCGGGACGATATGGTGCTGCTGGAGAGTGGGGTGATCATGAATTCCAAGGTGTGGGAAGCCTCCGGGCACATTATGAACTTTACCGACCCCTTGGTTGATTGCAAGAAGTGTAAAAAGCGTTTTCGTTCAGACCACATTTTGGAGCAACGCAGTTTGGAGCCTGGCTACGCCAAGGAGGCGCCGGTTGATTGGAGTACTATGCGGTGTCCGGAGTGTGGCGGTGAGCTTACCGAGGTACGGCAGTTCAACTTAATGTTCAAGAGTACCATGGGCCCGGTAGAGGAGGAGGGCGCCACGGTGTACCTCCGGCCCGAACTGGCGGGGGGTATGTTCACCGATTTCAAGCTTATCCAACAGGCGAACCGGAAGCGCCTGCCGTTCGGCATTGCTCAGGTGGGCAAGGCTTTCCGCAACGAGATTACACCCGGTAACTACATTTTCCGCACCCGCGAATTCGAGATTATGGAGTTGGAGTACTTTGTACAGCCTACCGCGTGGGAAAAGGCCTTTGAGATGTGGTTGGGGGTAATGAAATCCTGGCTGAAGAGCCTGGGGGTGGCTGATAATAGTTTGTACTTTCATGAGATACCCGAAGGTGAGCGTGCTCACTACTCCAAGCGCACCGTAGATATTGAATATCATTATCCGTTCGGTCTGAAAGAGCTGTACGGTTTGGCTTACCGTACTGATTACGATTTGGCTCAGCATGCCAAACACTCGGGTGCCGACCTTACCTACCAAGACCCCGAAACAGGAGAAAAGTTTATTCCTCACGTGGTGGAACCTTCCATGGGTTTGGAGCGGACCGTGCTCGTTACTTTGCTCTCGGCCTATCATGAAGAGGAGGCGCCCACGGCCGAGGCGGGCGAGACCGATAGGCGCGTCGTACTCAAATTGCCTAAGCACCTGGCGCCTATTCAGGTGGCCGTGTTGCCGCTTTCTAAAAAGGAGGAACTTGCCACGGTTGCCCAGGCGCTCGCCCAAGATTTACGGCAGAAGTTCACGGTGGAGTACGACGACACACAATCCATAGGCAAGCGCTACCGGCGGCAGGACGAAATCGGCACGCCGTACTGCGTAACTGTTGATTTTGAGAGTTTGAATGATAAAGCGGTTACCGTGCGTGACCGTGATTCCATGAAGCAGGAGCGGGTGAAGATTCAGGAAGTGAGGGAGTACCTGAAGGACAAGTTTGGTTCATGAAACCAAAATGAGTATGGAAAATGTGATTGAAATGGGTGGCGGCTTTGCGGAAGCCGAGAAGAAACCGCGCTATCGTCTTATGATTACGAGACACGCCGAACGGCTTCCTTCGGGCGAGTTAAGTCCGGAGGGGATTGAGCACGCCAAACGAAAGGGAGAAGTTATGGATGAGGCTGAAGTGCTAAAGGCCTATGTGAGTGACCATAAGAGCGCGAGGGCATTTCAGACGGGAGACCTTATTTCGAAGGAGAGTGGTATAAAGTCGCAGCTAAGCAGGGAACAATATGGCACCAGGCAGGTGAAGGATATCCAATACGACGTGCTGGAGCCTGATCTCTATGGTTTGATTCCAATAATAAAGCTGTATGTCGAAGAGCCGACCTTGGAAGAAGCGCTGGCGGTGCCGGAACTAAGAGCGCTCATTGATGGGGCCATATCAAAAGATAAGGACAAGATAGTAAGCAAAAAGGACAGTGCCGGTAATCCCATGATAGATATTGAGAAGCTCCCCATTGATATACAAATGAAAATAGCTCCAATACGGCAGAAAAACCAGAAGGTAGCTTTTGAAAAATTTCTTGGTCAATTTCCTGAAGCGGTGCACCGTTTGGCCATGGGGTTGGGGCATCAGCTCGTTGAAGAATTAGGAATTGTTAAACGGTATTCAAATGCAAGGAGAAACCTTAATAAACCACCCGTGAAAGACGTGGTACTTAATACCACAACACATGGGTTGTTTACCGAGTCGCTTTTACGGGAAGCCGGTATTTTTATCAAGTCTGACGGCGAGGAAGTCCGAGGAATTCATGATTTTCAGAGCGAGGATTTTGGCGGTTATGTTCAACCTGCGGAGGCGATTTATCTAGATATAGATGACCCGGGTAATATGCCCGATAGAATCCCAGTATCGTTTGAGGGTCTACACAGACCAAGTACGGGAACAGTATTTATTGACCGGCAAAAACTGGAAGCGCTCAATATGGATTATGTAGCGTGGAAAGAATCACAGCAGTAGGTATTTCCCCATGAAATTGCCTGGTGATTATAAACAAACGATTGAAGAGGCTATACGGGGCGATTGGTATTTCCTAACGAAACGGGCCGACATTTTCATACTACCAGTTTGGTTGAAAGTGGGTTTTTCGTCTCGCAGCCGGGAGTGTCACGAAGTTTTTGGCACGAATATATCCTGGCTGCTGTATTGGCAAAACAACGAGATTGAGCTCTACCTACATGCTCCTGAATATAGGAAAGCAATTTTGAACGTAACGCCCCGTTTGTATTCTTTGGCGGGTGTTAAGAAGCAAACCCAAAGGCTTTTTGCCTATTGTGAGGACGCAACAAAGAGAGCTACGGCTTTTTATGACCGAGATTTAAGCACCTATAGTAACGAGAAACTGTTGAAATTATATAAAACCATAATTGAACCATATGGATTATCTTTCGTTAATGGATTTTTTACTTGGTGTTCGCAGGTTTTGCAAAAGCAGGTCCGTTCGGCGATTTCCAATTATGAAAAAAAATTGGAAAAATTAGGCTTAACCAAAGACGAGGCGTTAGGTGTGCTGATTAACTTTGAAGAAATCACGTACTACAAGCAGAAGGAGAAGGCGTTAGATGAGCTAGCTAAAGCATTTTCGGAAGAGGTAGCGCAGTTGCCGAAGCTAACTGCGAATGCCGTTAGGCGTCAATCGCGACCGTTGGACAAGAAGATAAAAAGTTTTCTAAGTAAATACAAATGGGTCGGTTTTGATTATAACGGTCCAGTGATTACGTACGAAGAAGTGCTGAAGTCTGTAGTACAAAGGGACGAAAAAGACCATAAGAAGATAGCTAAATCAGCCATTATTTCCGCATGTAAGTTTTCACCTACTGAAATTGAGGCCTTCAAGGCCATGTCGTTGGTGTCTTATGCCAAAGATCTGAGGAACCAAACTGACGATTATTTGCACTACTGTCTTGATAGTTTCTTTAAAGAAGTTGGGAGGAGATTTGGTCTCACGCTGTCAGAAGTAAAGTACCTGTGGCCGGAAGAATTAGTGGCACTTCTAAAGGGTGAAGGGCGATATCCCAGAAAATATATTAATCAAAAAAAAGAACATAGTATGGTGATATCGCTTCTGGATGGCGACGTTACCCACATTTACCGCTATGTTGGGCAAGAGGCTAAGGACCTGAAGGAAAAGATTTTCTCCGCAAAATCGGCCGATGAGAAAGAACCGCCCGTCGTGCGACAAGAAATTAAGGGTATGGTAGCGTCTCCAGGGAAGGTGAAGGGTAGGGCCAGAATCGTACTCTCCTATAGGGATATAAATAAGGTCGGACAGGGCGACATCCTCGTTGCCTATATGACCAGTCCGCGGTTTATGCCTGCAATCGTTCGTTGCGGTGCCATAGTTACTAACGACGGTGGGCTTACGTGCCATGCTGCCATAATCGCGCGTGAATTGAAAAAACCTTGCGTCATAGGAACAAAGGTAGCTACTAAGTTTTTAAAGGATGGTGATATGGTGGAAGTTGACGCGGAAGCAGGCATTGTTAGAAAGATTTAGGGAGAAATCTTTTAAGTTTTGAATCAATATTACTACATACTAGTTCATGTCTACGACTAAGTTTCATCGCCTCCCTAATGGTTTGCCGGTGTTAGCTGTGCCCATGCCTGGTACGGATTCTGCTACCGTGCTGGCGCTGGTGCACATTGGTTCCCGGCATGAAAACGTTACCGAAAAAGGCTTGTCGCACGTTTTGGAGCACATGCTCTTTAAGGGCACCCAGAAGTGGCCCACGGCCAAAGAACTTTCGCAAACCCTGGACGGAGTGGGGGCGGATTACAACGCCTTTACCTCCAAGGAGCACACGGGCTACTACGTTAAGGTGGCAAGCCAGCACTTGCCGTTAGCCATTGACGTGGTAGCCGATATGGTTTGGCAACCTCGTTTGGACGGTGCGGAACTGGGGCGCGAGAAAAAGGTGATTTGCGAGGAAATAAAGATGTACGAAGATAACCCCATAATGCACATTGGTGACCTTTTGGAGGGGGCGGTGTTCCAGGGCTCAAGTTTGGGCGTTAACATAGCCGGTAGCCAAAGGAGTGTTGTGGCTTTGCGCCGCGCGCAGGTAGCAGGCTACCACCGCCGGCACTACGCACCCAAACGGATGTTGCTGGTGGTGGCCGGCAAGATCTCTACTGCCACGCAGCGCTTCATTCAAATGCGCTTCAATGAACGTCGCCCTACAGCCGCACTGCGGGAAGCCCCTTTTGTGGCGCGCCAACGTACGCCCCGGGTTGCCATACAGAAGAAAGATACACAACAGGTGCAGTTGGCGCTCGGTTTTCCTTCCTACGGCTGGCGTGATAAGCGATTTTTAGCCCTTGAACTCCTTGCCACAGTGCTGGGGGGCAATATGAGCTCGCGTTTGTTCTTGCGCCTACGCGAACGCGAAGGTTTGTGCTATTCCATTCAAGCTTTGGCTGATCAGTACCAAGGTACGGGTATATTCGCGGTGCAAGCGGGCCTCGATAGGGCGCGCCTGGAACAGGCTATCCGCTTGATACGTGAAGAACTGGAGCGCGTGGTGCGCGAGCCTATTAGGCAGGAGGAGCTCAAAAAAGCCAAGGAGTACATAAAGGGCAAGCTCACTTTGGCCTTGGAGGATTCTTCGGCGCGGGCGAGTTGGGTGGCCAAAGAGTTCATGTTCGAGCATTCCCGAGAAGCACCTCACGAATTTATGGCGCGCCTCGAGCGCGTGCCCGCCCATGCCTTGCAGAAGGCGGCGGCTGACATACTCAAGCTCAATCAGGCCAGCCTGGCGCTCATAGGACCGTTTTCTTCCGCTGCGCCCTGGCACAAGCTTTTGGCCTAATTTTGTGCTATGGTATAAGGGTATGACGCACGAGGCATCCATGCATAAGGTGGACATTACCGCGGGCACTATGCTCAAGGCGTTACTCTTAGTGGCGCTGGTGTATTTCTTCTACCAGGTGTTGGATGTGCTGGCCCTGGTGTTCGTGGCCATTATTTTTGCCACTGCCTTGGAGCCGGCCGTTAACTGGATGAACCGCAACCGCATTCCGCGAGCCCTGGCCGTGCTGGTGTTGTATCTTGTTATTTTCTTGGTGCTTTCGCTCGTTATCATACTCATGGTGCCGCCACTCATTGACCAGGTGACCGAGCTAGCAAAAAGTTTTCCTTCCTATTACGAGCGGTTACTCTCGGCTTTCTCTTACGTTTCGGGCACAGGGCACGACCAGGTGGCATCTTCTTTGCAGCAGAGCCTGCAGAGTTTGGGTGCCAACTTAGCCCAAGCCACCAGTTCCATTCTTTCCACCTTGGTGAGCATTTTTGGTGGTATCTTGCAATTCATTGTGCTTCTTACCGTGGCGTTCTACTTGGTAGTGGAAGAGGACGGTATTATGCGCTTTATCCGCTCGGTTACCCCTTCGGCTTACCAGCCGTATCTTGTGCAGATGATGCGGCGCCTTAAAGCCAAGCTTGGTTCCTGGCTCCGGGGGCAGCTCTTGCTCATGCTTATTATCGGCGCTCTTGTCTATATCGGGCTCAAACTGCTCGGCGCTGAGTACGCTCTGGTACTGGCGCTTTGGGCCGGCCTGACCGAGATTATCCCTTACGTGGGGCCAATTCTCGGGGCCATACCCGCCATTTTTTTGGCCTTGTCCGATTCGCCCCTGCAGGCGCTCTTGGTGGCGGCATTGTACCTCGTGGTACAGCAGCTGGAGAATAACCTTATTGTGCCCATGGTTATGAAACGTACTGTGGGATTGAACCCCGTTGTTTCCATTGTGGCTATTGCTGTCGGGGCCAAGCTCGGTGGCGTGATTGGCGCGGTACTTGCCATTCCGTTGGTAGTGTCGTTGGGTGTATTCCTGTCCGACTTTTTCGACAAGCGCTTATCAAAGGAGCTTGCCCTGGAAGGCGAGCCGCCAACCGAAGTCACCTAAGCGTTCCGCCTATGGCCGGTACGCTCTACATGGTGGCTACGCCAATAGGTAACCTGGGGGATATTTCTGAGCGCGCGCGGGAAACTCTGCGTGCGGTTTCTTTGCTGGCGTGCGAAGATACGCGGGTAACCGCCAAACTCTTGGCGCACCTTGAGCTGCGGAAATCTTTGTTGGCCCTTCACCACCATTCGCCTGCGCGGGTGGTGGAGCAGGTGTTGGCACGGTTGCGAGCAGGGGAAGATGTTGCCTACGCTTCCGATGCCGGTACGCCGGGCCTGGCGGACCCGGGAGGTAAGTTGGTACAAGCCGCGGCCCAGGCTGGTTTTGCCGTGGTGCCCATTCCCGGTCCCTCGGCGGTAACAGCCGCTTTGTCCGTGGCTGGCGTGCCAGCCAATTCTTACCTGTTCCTTGGCTACCCACCGCACAAAAAAGGCAGGAAAAAGTTCTTTGCAGAGGTAGCGGCCAGCTCCCACGCGGTAGTATTTTTTGAGGCCACACACCGTATCCTTAAGACCTTGGGGGAATTGGGCTCCGTCGTTGGCACCAGGCCAATGGTGGTGTGCCGGGAGTTAACGAAAATGTACGAAACTGTGTACCGTGGCACCGCGCTTGAAATAGTTGAGCAACTGAAAGCGAGCTCCATCAAGGGCGAGTTCGTTATTGTGGTAGCTCCACAGAAATAAAAAGCCTATCCGTCGAACGAATAGGCCTTAGGCACACCTTACGAATCCAGGATTGTTCCGGTATATATGGATTCGAGGCGGGTTGGGTTATGGGCCCTCCGCCATGAC
>JAUYKG010000022.1 GCA_030700105.1 Candidatus Veblenbacteria bacterium | reverse complement strand
GCGAGCGCCGCCACTGGCGCCAGCGCAAAGGCGATGGCGGCCGTGGTAACGCGGAAGCTTAAAATGTTCCCCAAGAGTGTAGGGCGCGGTATGTTGCCTTCGCCCAAACTTCTACTTGCGACCATGGTGAGCCCCAGGTCGGCCAGTATGCCGGCGAACTGCAAGAAGGTGATAATGGTGGTGTAACTGCCAAAGCCGGCCGGCCCGAGCGCGCGGGTGGTGAGTGCGACCACGGCCAGTCCAATGGCTGTGGCAATAATTTTGGCTACGAGTTGAAGCGCGCTCTGGCGCGCAATGGCCTGGTACATAGGTTTAGCTTGTTTTCCAGAGGTAGCGGGTAAGGTCCACCCAAAAATTACCTTCCTTAAGTTCCACTTTCACGCCTTCGGCTTGAAGCAGTTCGGCTTGGAGTTGTTTGGAGGCGCGCAGGTTCTCTATGGATATCATGCCCGCGCGGTTAATCACCCGTTGCCAGGGCACATTTTCCGGGCAGGTGTTCAGCGCCCAGCCCACCAGCCGCGCACCTCGTGGCCGTCCCAATAAGGCCGCCACCTGGCCGTAGGTTGCCACGCGCCCGGCTGGAATGGTACTTACCAGTTTATACACTTCTTGGTAGAAATCAGACGGCATAGGTACCCCTTTAGTATAGCAAGCGCCCCGTAACATTACGGGGCGAATGTGTATCGTGTCGTATGAGCGGGTAAGGGGAGTCGAACCCCTGTCAACAGGTTGGAAACCTGTGGTAATACCGTTATACGATGCCCGCTCGCGCGACACGCTATCGCGTTACTTCCTATTGTATAAAGTTGGCCACTGCTTGCCTCTTGATCGCCAGGTCTTGTTGGGGGATTCAACAGGAATGTGCCGCGGGTCAGAATCGTTATTTACTTATCAGAGTGCCGCGGGTCAGAATCGAACTGACGACGCCAGCCTCTTCAGGGCTGCGCTCTACCACTGAGCTACCGCGGCACCCTGATAAGTAAATTTAAATGGGTTAGCGCTCCCGCTTAGCGGGACGCTCTACCACTAAGCTACCGCGGCACGTTCACGTTGAACCTTGGTAAGGGGGATGGTCGGGGTACTGGGATTCCTCCTTGCTCCGACTCGGAGCCGGGGTGCTACACTCACCCCGCCAGCGGCGGGGTTTCTCGCGCCCTTCGAATCATTTAATTTTAAGTGGTCGGGGTACTGGGATTCGAACCCAGGACCTCCTGCTCCCAAAGCAGGCGCGCTAGCCAGCTGCGCTATACCCCGGTGGTGGGTCGTCCGGGACTCTGTCCTGGGCAGCGGCGGAAGCTGCGTTGGCTCGCTTTCGCCGACACTCGGCTACGCCGAAGCTTGCCTCGCTTCTGCCCTTCTCGTCCCGGTCCCATTGTTAAACTGGTGGGTCGTCCGGGACTCGAACCCGGAACCAACTGCTTAAGAGGCAGCTGCTCTACCGATTGAGCTAACGACCCATGAAGTACTCACTTCGTTCGACTTCATGGCGCCCCCGGAGGCCTGCCTGCCGGCAGGCAGGGATTCCATCCTGGACAGCGGCGCAAGCTGCGTTCGCGCACATTCAGCGGATGCTCTCTCCGCCCGAGGCGAATCGCTCCTGCCCTTCGAATCCCACTAATCTCTTTTTGGGCTGGTGCCCCCGGAGGGATTCGAACCCCCAATAGCTGGTCCGAAGCCAGCCGTGATATCCGTTTCACCACGAGGGCATAGGTCGAAAGAGCGGTTGCTGCGCCAGAGCCCAACCACGGTAACACATTATGAATTGGTATTCAAGGTTTGGGGTTCCGGTGTATTAGCGCAATACGTCGGGGGAGGAAACGTGGGCCAGAGCCACCTCGCGACTTATCACCCCATCCTTCACCAAGCGCTTAATGTGCTGGTCCATAGTGATCATACCTTCCTCGGCGCTGGTTTGAATGACGGATTTAATCTGGGCGATTTTGTTCTCGCGAATAAGGTTAGAAACTGCCGGGTTGTTCAAGAGGATCTCCCGTCCGGCCGTGCGCCCACCCTTCACTTGTGGCAGCAGCCGTTGCGAGATAACTGCTTTTAAGGAAAAGGACAGTTGCAGTCGTATCTGTGTTTGCTGGTGTGGCGGGAACACGTCGATAATGCGGTCTATGGTCTGCGCGGCGTTGGAGGTGTGCAAGGTAGCCAGCACGAGGTGTCCGGTTTCGGCCAAGGTGAGCGTGGTGGCTATTGTTTCCAGGTCGCGCATTTCACCCACCATAATAACGTTCGGGTCCTGGCGCAGGGTGTGCTTTAAGCCCTCGGCAAAGCTCACCATGTCCGTACCCAGCTGCCGCTGTTTGATAATGCTCTTGTCTGGCTTGAATAGGAATTCAATGGGGTCTTCCAGGGTGATAATGTTCACTGCCCGTTCAGAATTAATAAGTTTTATCATAGCCGCCAGCGTGGTGGATTTACCGCAGCCGGTGGGGCCGGTTACCAGCACCAGGCCATAGTCCAGCCGGGTGAGGTTCATAACAATTTCGGGCATCCCAATGTCCTCGAGTGAGGGTATGGTGGTGGGGATAATGCGCGCCACCAGGCCCAAATTGTCTTTTTCAAAGTGTAGGTTCACGCGGAAGCGTGTGCCGTCCTTTACTTGGTAGGAAATATCCAGCTCGCGCTCTTTCATAAAGCGCTCGTGCTGGGTGGGCCCGAGCAGGCTTAGCACCAGCTCTTCCACTTTTTTAGACGTGAGCACTTCTTGGCTTAAGGCTTTTAGTTCGCCGTGCAGGCGAATAATGGGCGGCAAACCAGCCGTTAGGTGCAGGTCCGAGGCGCCGTTTTCGTTGGCGGCGTTAAAGAGAGCTTCCATGGGCATATGGCTTAAGCGTAGGGGCTACTTGCGCAGTTGTCAAAATGAATTACTCGTTGCTTCAAGTTTCATACAGTTCCAAGAGCGCCTGCTTGAGTAGGGTAACGGAAGGCGCGGGCAGGCTGCGGCCGTCTTCAAAATAGGCCCGCCCCGTACCAAGGCCGCGCTTCCCGGTGCGTCGGCCATGGGAATCGGCGTCCACTCCGTGAATATGCACCGTGGGAGAGGCAAAGAAGCTGTAGGTTTCGGCCTGCTCCCTGGTGTCCAGCGCAATAAGCCGCGGTTCTTCGGTTATGTTAAGTTCGCTAAGCGCAGCTTTTAGGTTGGCGAGCGCCTGGGGCCAGGCCGTGCAATCGCGGGTATAGAGCAGTTCTATGCCTTCGTTGGGTTCGTTCATACTATGGCTGCTGTTTAAGCGCGGCTGCGGAGTAGATGTTCTTGGGGTTCCACAGCATAAAGCCGTGGTGGTAACCGGCGTCTTCGGTAGCTGTGATTTGCGCCTGGACCATTTGAGGAGTGTATTTGGCACCCAGGTTAAAATCCTGTAGCCAAGGGCGAACAATAGTATTGGGCGCGGCGGTAAAAAGCAGTTTACCTTTTTCCAGTGTCCACAATACTACGCGGTAAGGTTCGGCCGCCGGGTTCTTAAGGCCAAAGTTGCCGCTGCGGTAGTGCGAAGGGTACACCATAGGTGCCACTACGTCCACCTCTGGCGCGAGCAAGCTCATTTTTTGCCCGGTGTTACCGGCCGAATCTTTTAAGAACGTTTCGCCGAACACGTCTATGGAGAGTACGGCGTAGGGGTAACTAGCCCGCAGTTCCTGCCGGAACCAGCGCAGGAACTCTCGCAGCACTTCTTCTTTAGGCGTAACCCCGTCCCAGCTCGGGTACAAGGCGTTCTTCACGCTGCCGTCGGTGGGGAAGCGAATGTAGTCCAAGTTAATTTCGTTAAACCCGAGCTCCAGCGCCTGCCGGGCCAGCTGGAGGTTATACTCCCACACTTCGCGGTTGGCCGGGTCCACCCAAGTGTGTCCGCCGTCGGCTCGCCAAACTGAACCGCCAGCTTTTTTAAGCGCTAGCTCGGGCCGGCGCTGGGCCAACTCGTCGTCCTGGAACATTACCTGTCTGGCTATTAGCCATATGCCGTCTTGCCCAAGTTCGCTTACCAGGATTTTAAGCTTGTCGTCCATTCTTGGCCCAAAAGGCTCTTTAGTGTTTATTACCATGGCGTTCAGTTCGGTTTTCCGCACTAGTTGTTTGAGTTCGGCCATGCGGCCAGGTAAAGTGGCGGTGCCCGAGGTAACGTAGATTGCTTTTACCTCTTGCGGCGCCAGGCGCGGCGTATCCGCCGCCGTGAGCGGCGGCAGAGGTTGGGCGAACTGGGCGCTTAAACTGGCGAGAAAGGCGAGAAGCATGAAGCCATTCATGCTTTTACTGTAGGGGATTCAGGGAAAAACAAAAACAGTCCGCCCCAGGCTGACTGTTGGTTGTTGTATTGAGTAAGGCCACTTTAGGCCATAGCCAAGCGGATAGCCAACATAGCAGCGGTTAGTATGGCCAGCCAGGCTACCGTGGCCGCCAAAAACGTTACCGCTTCTTTGCGCTCACCGGTTATAAAGAGCGCTACCGGTTTGCCGAGCACGAGGAGGCCAACTACGGTGGCGGAGAGCACGAACAGCATTAGGAAGGCGACTCCACCCCATACAGCCGGCCCGTCGCCAAATAGCGTCTCGCCAGAGGATATAATAGTGACTGCAAAGGCGGTGTAGGCGAGTACACCCAGGGCGTGGAGGAGCGTTCGCCCAATAAGTTTGTAGTTGCTCATACCTTAAAGTTACGCTTCATGCAAAAAATTAGCAAATAGTTTTTTGGGATAAATAAAGAGCCCAACCATTAAGATTATGGTTGGGTCTTGAATTTCTGAATTATCATTTTATAATTGCGTATCGGGAGAGTTTCATGCCCAAAAATTTCGGTAAATTATCGAGTTTATCAATTATGCCCACTACCAATTTATTAAAAGAGGGAAATAGTTCCTCATCTATTACCACATTCATAGTACCCGGCCTCTCCGCATCACGCTGAAATAATTCATCAAGATTTCTTAATTCACCACCAAACAATTCTACAGTTGCTCGAGAGTTTTCCGTTGGTTTTTTTATGGATTTGAAAACTTTTTTTGAGCGCAGTATTCTAATATTTACTTCAGTATTCTGTGGTTCATTTATTTCACCCCAAGGTCCATCTATTTCCTCGTTAGGTAACGAGAAGAATAGTTCTTTTTCTTCATTCTCCTGCCGTTCCAGTATAGTGTCGGGGCTGTAGTAATCTGAAGCAAGGAAGGTTGAGTCAGGATCAAGCTGGCTAAGTGGGATGGTCTTCGTAGATTCGGAGAAGTAGAGGGGTTTATTGGTTAGTTCCCGGATGTCTACTTCGGAAAAGCTGGAAAATATGTTTGGAAGGTTATTGTTACTAACTCCCAGTTCTGAGGACGTACTACTCTTGTGCATGTGAACTCCTATGGGTTTTTAAGGTGATTGGTTTTGTGTTGTTTAAGGTCTTTTGTTTTATATAAAAACTGTAACCCCATACCCTATCACTGTTCAAGGGGTGTGTCAAGCCCCCGTACGAGCAAAATATAACCCCCATCCGGTTCTTAAAGATGAGGGTTATTGGAGGTGGGGCTCAATGGCGAGCCCAGAATTTTTCTAATGGTAACCTTGTTTGGAATCTTTGATTCCTTGAACTTGTTTTACAGCCTCCTCGGCTGAGATTTTTTGGGCCCTGAGTTGTTCTTCAATACCATCAATAAGCGACATTTCTTCGCCATTAGCACCCATGATACTTATCTCATTCCTTAGCCCCTCTATGACCGTGAATGGGTCAACAATTTCTAGTGTTTCCATAAGGTTATTTTGCTTGATTAATTATTGTATTTATTTACCTAGAGTTTAGGGGATTTGGCAGGATTAATCAAGTAGTATGCCGTTACGACTAAAACAAAAAATCCCTCCTTTGGGGGAGGAACTTCTTGATGGGGTGGCGGCGGGGGAGGAGGAAAATTACAGACCTAAATAATCCTTTTTGTATTTACAGCCCCGCAATCAAAGAGTATATTTAATTTATGGGCATTTTTACCATCATTTTCCTTTGGCCCTTCATGGTTTTGGCCGCTGGGCTGGTTTTTGTGGTTTTTGGCGATTTATTTGATAGTGGTGGTTTTTTTCCTTTTAGATTATTTTTTTCCTTCCCCGCCTTGGTCGTATTTGTTGTAGCTTTGTTGATGATCAGGAGTCGGGCTGCCAAATTGGCCCAGGAAAGCGGCCAGGAGGTTAGTGTTTATCAAATGTATATGATACGGCGGGCGATGCTTATTTTTTCCATCGCGATTTTATTTCCGACTTTTATAAGATACCTAGTGGACTCAATGGACAAGAATTTGGCCGTGATAATTTTGGCGTTATTGTTGGCATTTAGTTTCATTGTTTGGGGTATATTTGCCAAGAGCCACACCACCATTATGTACGGCAATATTATCGGCGGGGCAATCGCCCTGTTTTATCTTTACATCCAACTTTGGGATTTGGGCGAAGGCCCCAGAATAATAGCGGCCGCCTTCGGCTTAGCCGTGGCGGTGGCCGTTTCCATCATTAAGCTGCGGGAGAGAACAACATGATAGTTGAAAGTAAAAATAAGGAGCAAACAATAAAGGTGGTTTTTGGCCTAATGATATTCGCCTTTAGTTTGGCACTGGCTTATTTTATCGCCTCGTATTTACGTAGCAATCATTATTTTGATTATTGGGGAGCCTTGATGATAGCTGGCGGGCTTTTTATAACCATAGGCGTTTTTGTTTCCAGCATCATCCCAGTCAGTCTTGGCTTTTTATTCTCGGCCGATATTTTGGTACTCCATGTGTTGATGGCTAATTTTGGAGACTTTGCCGATGGCATTAAGGTTTTATTTGTTGGGTTAATTTTAGCCATACTTTATTTGCTTGCTTGGTCCGAATTTTCCAAACCTGAATTTGAGCCTAAAACCAGGGAGGCCACCCCAAAACCAGGAGTTGTGCCCCAGCCACCTGTTTCGTTGGTGGCAGATGATGTTTTTCAAGTTGAAGACCCACCCCCAGCTAATGAATTGAATAAGTTAATCGAACAAATTGATTTAACCGGCACTAGTAAGGTAACTTTTTACCCCCTGAGCCAGCCAGCCTTTTCCACTTCCGAGCCCAGTATCATCAGGATTGCGCTTTATACCAAACAGGTGTTCAGTAAGAGTGAATTCAAGCCTGGAGAATTAGCTGAATATTATAAGTTATTCGTTAGCACCTATATTCCGACCCTACCACAGGAAAAAGTTAAGGTTGTTTTATCCAAAATGAGTGAGTTCGTTTCTGTGGGTGGTAGATTTGAAGTTGTTTAGCCATAAAGCCAATCCATCCTATTCAATATGATGTCGCAGGAGCTAAAAGAACTAACCTTAGCTCAAAAAATAGCCCTCGCCTTAATGTTGCTGGCGATTTTTTTTATTTTAGGAGTGGTGGTATATAAGGGTCCGGAAGCTGATACTCTTGGAGAGAAGCGACCCGAGCAGGATTTTTTTTCAAATCCTTTTACCCGTGCGCCCGCCAGGCCAACTGCTCAGCCTACTGGGTTAGCAAATCAATTGCCACCAAATGAACCGCAACTAACAAATCAAGAATTTACTTTACATGACCAGCTTACCTCGCAGTACTTATTTAAGACATTATCCAGTAATGACCAGTCTGATTCAGTTATTTACGCAGGCTTTAATAGGGTAATCCGCAGCTCAGGGCGCTCTGGTACAGGATTAGAAAAAGTGGGCATTACTTTTTATCCCACCCAAGGTGAATCTACCTTTTGCTTATATAATTTATTTACTAATAGTAACGATTGCGCCAGTGCCAAATATTTATCCGTAGTGCAACCTCTGGCTAAAAATCAGGCAGTAGTCAAAATAGATTTTGCCGTCGGCAGCCAGCCATTGAATGAAGTTGTTTTTGAAGCTTACTACTCGGCCAGTATAGATCCCAGCGGTTTCACTCTTAATATCGGTGATTCTATCAGTAATGATGGTTGGGGCGGTGATGCTGGTGATTCGGTTTATGACGCTGAATTGCAAATTAGTGATTCTACACTGGATATATTTGGTAATGATTTAACAGACAAAAAAGTTAGCAGGAATTTAGTCCATTTGTCAGAGTCTGTAAAAAAAGGTTCCAAAGTGGCCATAGCAGTTAGGAATAATTTTGCCAGCTGGTCTATTGGTGAATAATTTTGTTTTGAACGCAAAACCCCTCGCTTAAAACGAGAGACTTCTTGATGGGGTGAGTGAGGGGAATCCTGCTCACTCCGATTCGCAGCCGGGGCACTACACTCAGAAACCTGCGCCCGCTCGGTTTCTTTCTCGCGCCCTTCGATTCCCGCATCTCAAAGCAAAAAGCGCCCCCAATACTG
The DNA here is from genome assembly GCA_030700105.1 of Candidatus Veblenbacteria bacterium. Lineage (GTDB taxonomy): Bacteria > Patescibacteriota > Patescibacteriia > Veblenbacterales > UBA10138 > JAUYKG01. The sequence continues at coordinate 9,019 of JAUYKG010000022.1, read as the reverse complement.
AGGTCGCTCTTTGCTTGGGGTGAGTGAGGGGAATCGAACCCCCGTAACCGCCGCCACAGGGCGGTGTTCTACCATTGAACTACACCCACCATATACCACCACTAAGACCAAAAACCTCTTGCGTAAACACGGCAAGAGGCGAACTCACCTGCTGTGTCAGGTTTTTGTATTATAGGTTAACATACCCTACTGGTCAATCAGACAATCAAAATTTGCTGCACCCCAAAAGCCTAATGCTGGACCATAACTTGGGAAAACCAGTGGCTATGCCCTCTTAGCCACCCCATCGCCAGCGTGTTATTTCAAGATTAGTGTAGCCCATTGCCGTTACATTTGTTTATAACCTTTTCGCGCGAAAAGGTTATAAACAGTTTAAGCGTACCGTGCTATTTGATGGGGAGAGACTTAGCTTTTTAAAACTGGCTGTAGGAGATAGCGGTGAAGCGGCGTCAGCTCATCAGCCAGACGGTAGTGCACGTTGAATTGCTTGCGTTCCTTATCTAAGAATCCCGTCTGTAGTAATTGGTGAAGGTGTTTGTGGGTTGATTTTAGTGAAAGTTTAATACCCAGGGCGACATCGGTCACTGAAAGCGATTTGCGTCGCTCGAGAAGTCTTAGGATATCAAGCCGCTTTCGGTTACCAAGTACCCTAAACCAGCGCTCAAGTTCAGTAGTACGCATAGCTTGCAAAAGATTAATGGTAAGTGACCTTGTACGTACCTGTAGTATACTCTATTACCTTTTCGCGCGAAAGGGTAATAGAGTCGGGGAGGGTAGTTTGTGCTTGGGGATTAGCAAGGGGAGTGGTTAGGGTGCGAGTGTGGGGGTAGGGGTGGTAACGAGCGCCGCTTGCGAACTGTCCAGTATCGCTATCCAGGTGTTCCCCGGTTGAAGTGGCAAGGTCTGGCCATTCGCGTCCACGAATTCAAGCATGCTATCCAGAGTGGTTTTGCGCCACGTACCTTGGTACACTTTCCCGCCTGTGTATAGGCGCGCCTCGCCCTGTCCCAGCGTTCTTAAATTCACTCGTAGCAACGGGTCGCCTGGTATGGGGTCGATGTCCGTAAACACCACCACCACGTTCTTTACCGCCAGTACCTGGTTGGTGGTGGCGTCCAGCTGAGTAGTGCCATCTACCAGGCGCTGGTACGTGCCTAAGGTGGGCTGGTACAGGTATTGCACCTCGTACTCCTGTGGCAGGTAGGGCAGGGTAATGGAATTAGTACTGGGCGCGGCGGGAAGGGTAGTGGCAAAGGTAAGATTGGGCGTTAGGCTTTCCAACTCGAATTCATGTTCACGAGCGTAGCTAAAGAAACGTTCCGGTGTGGTGAATAGGTTGTGCGGCGGGGTAAGGCTGGTGTTGCGTTCATAAGCTGCGCCGTTGGCGAATTCGTTAACATCCGTAATGCCACCGTAGCCTGTACGCAGTTGCTGCAGGGCGCGATCACTGCCGCCGGAGTGGCTGTAAAGCGGGGCGAATGGTCTGGCCCAATCGTTAAAGTATGAGCGCGCACTACGCACCGGCCCCACGGTTGTCGGCAGCTGGCTCTGGTAAATAGTAAGCAGTCGGGTGATGCCGCCTTCGGTGGGAGATTCAAAAACGATGTCGGCCGCGCTTAAGCCGGACTGCGGGCGCACGGTAACAAAGTTCTCCACTACTACCACCCAAGGCCGCCGCGCAGCCGCCTCGGCTGTTACGGGTAGCCCGGTGAGGGGCGCACGAGCCGTAAGGGTGGGTGGAGTGGTAAGCGGCAAGGCCGCTTTTACTTGGTAGCGCGATTGTTGCAAACTGGAAAGCCAAATGGCCGAACCACTGGCCACAAGTATCCCGAGCATGGTCATGCCGAACCAGGCTAGCCCTGGCCACCAGCGGCTGGCGGTGTCCGTTCCGGCGTGGCGATTCACGATTTGCCCCTTGAGTTCCGGTGCCACCCGAGACAAGATGGGCACACGGGAAGCGGTAGTCTGCTTACTTGCCGGCAGGCGCGTTTTAGCGGACGCACCTTTGGTGCGTTTTGTACTGACGGTCTTTTTTTCTTTTGCCATAGTAATAAAATTAATTAAATTTATTCTGGTGCCCTCGGTAGGAATCGAACCTACATATCCGGCTTAGAAGTCCGGCGTTCTATCCATTGAACTACGAGGGCCGGTAGCTAGAGTACGCGTGGAGCGAACCTTATAGAGGCTAGGCGATTTTGCTTAATTGGTCAACGTATTGTGTTTTCGTTGTTACGGCGGTACACTTCGGCTCCTACCCTGTGCTTTAGTCCTAAACGTGTTTGCACTGTGGCTAGATCCGCCCCGTCGCGCGTTAGGCGCGCGGCAAAAGAGTGTCTAAGTGTGTGTGGAGTCACCTTCTGCCTTAAACCGGCCAGTTTGCGGTAGCGCTCCAACGCGCGCTGTACGCTGCGCGGCGTGAGTCGTTCAGGTTCCTTGCTTGTGGCCGCGCGGTCATGGCGCACGAACAAGTAGGCGCTACGATCCGTCCGTTGCTCCAGGTAGGTTTTTACACGTTGGCAAACGTAACCAGGGAGCGTGATGAGTTCTTTTTTCTTATACCGCTCTAAGGAGAGTTTGCGCCCAGTAGTATCCACCTGGTCCCGGCGCAGTGCCACCAGTTCAGACACCTTAAGACCGTTAGAGGAAATGAGTTCTAGGACCGCCTGGTCTCTTAGTTTCACTAAGGCAGGCTCGTGGCTTTCCTCCACGGCGCGGTTGAGCGCGGTAAGCTCTAGTTCGCTCAGCGTCATCACGCGACGCTGTAGAGGAGGGTGCAGGGTAATAGAATTAGCCGACAAGGTTGGCACCTCTTTGTATTTAAGGTAGTTCACGAACGAGCGCAGAGCGGTAAGGTGATAGTTTTGGGTGGCTAGAGAGAGTGGGCTACCACCCTGGCTGCGCTGGTGCGACAACCACAGGCGGTAGTGGCGCAGTCGTTCACGCGTAAGCTCCGTTACTAGCCCAAGGTGGCCGGCAGTACACCAGCCCAGGAATCGCTTAAGGTACAGTTGGTAGTTTCGTACCGTCAGCGCGGTACGGCCCCGCTGTACCTTGAGGTACCTCAGGAAATCCTCTACGAGATCTGGTAGGTTTTTTGTCATAGGCGTGGGAGTCGTTTACAAAGTGTAGTGTACGCCGCTCTTGCTCCATCCGCTAGGCACCCCAGCCTACCGTAGGCAGGCTTGCCAGGTTAGTTATTGCGTGGTAGAGTACTGGCGTTTATCACTAGTTCGCAGACTTGGGTTCTTGGGCTTTATCCACCCGTTACTCGACCTGCGAGGTACTAAAAGGAACACCTATGCTTGATAAAGTCGCCAAGGATAAGATAATCAAGAAGTTCAAAACCCATGAGGCCGACACTGGTTCGGCCGAGGTACAGATCGCCATTCTTACCGAGGAGGTTAAGCGTTTGACCGAGCACCTCAAGGGGCACAAGAAAGATTTTTCTTCGCGTCGGGGATTAATAAAGAAGGTGAGCCAGCGGCGCAAGCTGTTGAAATTCCTACAGCGCGAGAACCTAAAGAGTTTTGAAGAACTCACCCAAAAGCTTAAGCTTAAGGTGAAGATTTCCGCTGTTCCCCAAGAGCTGCCCGAGATTATTGAAGAGGTGGCCGGAGAGGTGACTGTGGCTTAGCCTTAGGTTGTTGTGGACTTTTACCATTATGCTCAAACATAAAGATCAGCGCGTGGGGGTGTTCGTGGATGTAGCTAATATGTACTACTCCTCGCGTAATCTCTTTGGCAGCCGCACTAATTTCGGTAAGATACTGGAAACGGCCGTGGCTAGCCGTAAGCTCATTCGCGCCATTGCCTACGTGGTGCGGGCCGAAGCACCGGAGGAAGCCAAGTTCTTCGACGCTCTGGACAAGCAGGGTTTTGAGGTGAAGAGCAAGGATTTGCAGGTGTTTGCCGGCGGAGCCAAGAAGGGCGACTGGGACGTCGGGATAGCCATAGATACCATTTCCATGGCGCCCAAGCTGGACGTTGTCGTACTGGTAACGGGCGATGGCGACTTCGTGCCCCTGGTGGAGTTCTTGCAGTTCTTGGGGCAGCGGGTGGAGGTGATGGCGTTCAGTGAGACCGCCTCGGCCAAGCTCCGTGAAGCAACCGACGATTTCTTTGATCTTTCCACCGAACGCTCGCAGTTCCTGCTTTCCTTGCCGCCGGCTTTACGGCGGCGGATCAGCCGAAACGGAGCGGTGAGCGAAAACCAAACACAAAAACACCGCTAATTATTTACCGGGGCAGAGGCGTTAAGGGTTCGGGCGGAAGGTTATTTGAAGAGAGGTTGTCCGCGAGTCACGGGGACGAGCTCCTTTCAAATAACAACTGTCTCACCCCGCTCCTTACCCTAAGGAAAGGTATACTATGTCAGAGGTACGTTCATTTGAGCAGGAGGTGGCAGGTAAGAAATTAATTGTTGAGGTGGGCAAGCTCGCCCCCCAGGCGCATGGTGCCTGTACCGTGCGCTACGGCGACACCGTGGTGCTGGCCACGGTGGTGCAGGCGGTTGCGCCGCGTGAAGGTATAGATTATTTCCCGCTCTTGGTGGACTACGAAGAGCGCTTGTACGCCGCCGGCAAAATTAAGGGTTCGCGTTTCATAAAGCGCGAGGGGCGCCCGACCGACGAGGCCACTCTGACGGCGCGTCTTATCGATCGCTCCCTACGCCCGCTGTTCAAGGATACCGAGCGGCGGGACGTGCAGGTGGTAGTGACCGTGCTCTCGGTGGACCAAGAGAACGACGCTGATGTGCCGGCTTTGTTGGGGGCTTCGTTGGCCCTGGCGATGTCGCCCGTGGCCTGGAACGGGCCGGTGGGTGCCGTGCGCGTGGGCCGCGTGGGTGGTGAGTGGGTCTTGAACCCTTCTTATGAAGCGCGTACCAAATCGGATTTGGACGTGTACGTGTCAGCCACCGAAACCGAGATTGTTATGCTCGAGGCGGGGGCTACTCAGGTAGCCGAGGCGGATATCGCCGAGGCTATTGCCTTTGGCCACAAACACATTGGCAAGCTGTTCCCCTTTTTGCAGCAGGTTATCCAGGCTTGCGCCGTACCCAAACAGCCGGAGCCGGAATTGAGCGCCGAAGAGGCCAAGGCGGAGGCCAAGCTGAAGGCTAAGGTTGAATCTTACTTGGACGGTAAATTCGGGCCCTTGTTCCAGACCAAGTCAAAAGTCGACTACCAAGCGGTTTTGAACGGTATTAGCAATGGTTTGGATGAGGCGCTTAAGGCGGATAATGAGATTTCCAAGGAATCCCGGGCCCAAGGTTTGGAGATGATTGAGTACTACTTAGACCTAGCGGCGAGACATTTGGTGTTGGAGCAGGGGCGGCGTGTGGATGGGCGTGGGATAGATGAAGTTCGTCCGCTCTCGGCCGAGGTGGGAGTGTTGCCCCGCACGCACGGCTCAGGGTTGTTCCGCCGCGGCGAAACCCAGGTACTCTCGGTGGTTACCTTAGGCAGTCCGGGCATGGAGCAAACCCTGGACGGTATGGAGGAGGACAGCAAGAAACGTTTTATGCACCATTACAATTTTCCCGGTTTTTCCGTGGGTGAGGTGAAGCCGGTTCGCTCCCCGGGGCGGCGCGAGATTGGCCACGGTGCCTTGGCAGAAAAAGCGCTCATGCCCATTATACCTCAAGACCGCGCTCTCTTCCCTTACACTATTCGGGTGGTATCCGAGGTGCTATCCTCCAACGGTTCTTCCTCGCAAGCTTCCATTTGTGGCTCTAGTTTAGCGCTCATGGACGCGGGTGTACCAATTGCCGCGCCGGTGGCTGGTATCGCCATGGGTTTAATTACCGACCCCAAGGATAAATCCCGCTACGCTATCTTGACTGACATTCAGGGCGTGGAAGATCACGCCGGCGATATGGATTTTAAGGTGGCCGGCACTGCCCAAGGTGTTACAGCGGTGCAGTTAGACATTAAGCTTGGCGGTATTTCGCAGCAGGTGGTGGAAGAAACACTCTCCCGTGCCCGCGTCGCGCGGGTGAAAATACTGGAGGTAATGGGCCAAGCCCTGCCTGCGCCCCGGCCCGAGCTTTCTCAGTACGCGCCGCGTATTGTTTCCTTCCATATTCCGGTGGATAGGATTCGCGACGTCATTGGTCCGGGCGGTAAGATCATCAACGAGATTATTGACGCTACCGGCGTAACCATAGACATCGAGGATGACGGTTTGGTGATGGTAACTTCGGTGTCGGCCGAGGCCAGTACCAAAGCCGTGGATTGGATTAAGACTCTCACCCGCGAGGTGGTAGTGGGTGAAACCTTTGAGGGTAAGGTAACGAGACTTATGAACTTTGGCGCTTTCGTGGAAATTTTGCCGCGCCAAGAAGGCCTGGTGCATGTTTCCGAACTGTCATGGGATTACGTAACGAACGTGAGCGATGTGGTGAAGATCGGCGACATCATCTCCGTGAAGGTGGTAGAGATAGATGAGCAGGGGCGTATTAACCTTTCTCACCGCCAGACCAAGCCCCGGCCCGAAGGGTTACCCTCAGAGCCTCATCGGGGTAACGAGGCTGGCCGGCAGAGTGGTCCGCCCAACAGGAACCACAACGGAAATCACCGGCCTCATCACCGCTAGACTTAGGCTTTAAGACCAGCCACCTTAAATTACCCGCCTAGGTAAGCTAAGGTGGCTTTATTTGTGGATAAACTGTTACTTGTGTGGATAATGAGCACTAATAGTGCTCGGGGTAAAAAACTATCTTTTGGCTTATTTTAGCTAAAAAAGTATAGTTGACCCACAGGTAAAAGTATGCTATACTCTAAGGTAGAAAAAGGTAGGAATTTAAAAATAAGTGTGAGTTAAGGGATTAAGGATAGTGGTAAAGGTTTGTTTGCCAGTTAATGGCGCACAACCCCTTGCTACTGTCCGGATTTCGACCTCGTATTGGCCGTGGTCAAACCCAAAAACATTTGAAACAAAAACAAAATCAAGGCCTACTGGTCGTAAAGATCGGCTAGACCAAAAGGATGGTAGTGAGAATCGCAGCTTTACAAAGCCAGTAGTCTGCGCCCAAGGCGCTTGAGGATACATTGTTAGCGAACTATCCCGCTAAGCGGGATGGCTCACTAGCTAGCGCAAGCGTCGTACGGGCGCCAGTTACGCCATTCATTAATTTTGAAAGGGCGCCTAACTGGCGCCCTTTTTGTTTGGTTGCCCTTGTGCTAGCAAAGCGTCGTTTTTTTCGTCCCTGGGGTCGTTGTTTAGGGATCGCTTAGATGCTATACTTTTCTCATCTGCGGACAGCTATATGGACAAAGCATTTTTTAAGGAAATGGAGCTTTTGCTCCTCGATATGAAGCACAAGCTCGAGGCCGAACTCGGCGGGGTTACCCGGCGGGATGTGCGCTCCAAAGAAGGCTTCGATGCTGAGTTTCCTGATTACGGCGACAAGGAAGACGAGAATGCTTCCGAGGTGGCTACCTTTACCGATAATCTGGCTTTAGGGCGTACCTTGGAGGGGACGCTTGATGATGTAGTGGCCGCTTTGGAGCGTTTGCAGAAAGGCACCTATGGTAAGTGCCGCTACTGTCAGAAGGATATTGATGAACGGCGCCTGCGCGCTCGTCCGGAGTCCAGCTCTTGCATAGACTGCAAAAAGAAACGCTTGAGCAAGGCGTGATGCGCGCTCGTGTCGGCGCGTGTGGGGTGATCGGTTTGGTTCTGGTGTTTTTTTTGCTCGATAGGTTTACCAAGTACGCGGCGGTTCATTTGCTCCCGCCCACAGCAGGTGATTTTTTTTACCGGGCTCCGTTGACCAATCAGGCCGGACCTTTTAGTTTGCCTGCGCCGGCCACTCTGCTCATCGCGCTGGCGGTGGTTGCTTTGTTATGGTTGGTACACCTTGGCCTTAGGGCCGTGCAACAGCACAAGTGGTGGAGAGTGGCGGGAGTGGCGTTCATGCTCGTAGGGGGTTTTAGTAATCTATGGGATCGGCTAGTGTGGGGCGGGGTGGTGGACGTGTGGTACCTCGCGCTTGGGGGGGGTTTGAGCTTTAACTTGGCCGATGTCTACCTGCTGTGGGGGGTAATGTTGGTAGCCTGGTCCTATCGGGGCGGCGTTCGTTAGTCCATTGGCGCGCACAAAGCGCGCGTTTGACGGCTGGCAGGCAAGAGCGCTAAGGTGTAGCACTACTATGGCTGCTAAGGTATACACTTCCGGCGTGTTCGGTTTGCAGGCTTTGGCCATTGAGGTAGAGGCCGATGTGTCTTCGCAGCTGCCTGGCATATTCATCGTTGGGTTGCCTGACAAAGCGGTGGAGGAGGCGCGGGAGCGGGTACGCTCGGCGCTTAAGAATTCGGGCTGTGAATTCCCGCGTACCAAGGTAACAGTGAACCTGGCGCCGGCTGATGTTAAGAAAGAAGGGTCAGCCTACGACCTGCCCATCGCCCTCGCGCTCTTGGTAGCCAGCCGCCAATTAGAAAGTGAGGCTGGTTTTAGTCACCGGTTATTTTTAGGTGAACTATCATTGGAGGGTACGTTGCGTCCGGTGCCGGGCGTGCTCGTGGTGGCTCGGGCGGCTAGGCGCTTAGGATTTAGCGAACTCTTCGTACCCCAAGCCAACGCCGCTGAAGCGGCTTTAGTGGAAGGGTTAATAGTATATGCACCCGCCACGTTACGGGAGCTTGTTGCTCACCTGGCTGGTCAAGAATTTATGCAGCCTGTTGCGGTTACGAGCGTAGAGGAAATTACCCAAACAACCATTCCGGCTGATTATGACTTGGCGCATATCCACGGCCAAGAGCAGGCCAAGCGGGCCTTGGAGATTGCCGCGGCTGGCGGGCACAACCTCCTTATGTCCGGACCGCCCGGCAGCGGTAAAACACTCTTGGCCCGGGCGCTCTCCGGTATTTTGCCGCCACTTTCACGTGACGAGGTGTTGGAGGTAACCGAGCTCTATAGTGTGGCGGGCCTGCTCACACCGGACGTTCCGCTCGTGCGGTGGCGCCCGTTCCGTTCGCCTCACCACACAGCTTCCGAGGTGGCATTGGTGGGTGGGGGA
>JAUYKG010000018.1 GCA_030700105.1 Candidatus Veblenbacteria bacterium | reverse complement strand
CAGCGAGATGAGTGTGGCGCCGGTTAATGAATTGCTCCGCACCCAAGCCCCAATGAAGTTGCCGGGCTCGTATACGTTGTACTGGTACCAGAACTCAGCCAGCCAAAGCACGGCTGAGCCGACAGAAACCACCACCAGCCGCTGCCAGTGCCGAGGTTTCACTAACACCACAGGTTGCGGTGTCGAATTAACGTTTATCTGCTCCATGATAGGTAGAGTATACATAATTTTCGGCATTGCTGTCAGGTTCTAAATTTATACTCCTCAATAGATTTTTTGGGGGGGATGCAGAACAGACGGCGCTTCGCGCCGACCATATTTTTGGTTTATAATCAGTACGCTTTCAGTGGTTGTGGAAAAAAATTATAAAAACCTTTAATATAAGCGCTTTTCATAGCATCTTTTACTATTTATATATAATATACTATCCTATACGTAGGATTATAGACCCTGGTAATCGTCATGGTTACTAAACAAAAAAACCCCTTTTTGGGGCTTTTTGTTATATTGGAAAAACTCTTCCTGCCTACTTCTCTGTCGAGCGCTGCTCCTTAACCCGTGTACCAGAACCTCACCCTTTCAGGTTCGGCACGGTACAGGGTTCCGCGCCAACATATAATTCCAACCTCATCTTCCGCACAAGGTAAGCTAGGAGCTACTTTTCTTCCATCCGCGCCTGCTTCACTTTGGCCCACACAGCCGCACGAATCTCGTCACCCACCTTAGGGTTCTCTTTCAGGAACTGCTTGGCCTGCTCCCTACCTACGCCCAGCTTGGTTTCGCCAAAGGAAATGGTATTGCCGGATTTCTTAACTATCTCATGCAATATACCAGTATCCACCAGATCGCCAGTTAAGCCAATACCCTCGTTGTACATAATGTCGAATTCGCACGCCTGGAACGGCGGAGCCACCTTGTTCTTCACGATTTTCACCTTAATGCGGCTACCAACAGCCACGTCGCCCTGCTTTATCTGGCCGATCTTGCGGATTTCCACGCGCACCGAAGAATAAAACTTTAGGGCCATGCCGCCAGTGGTGGTTTCGGGGTTACCGAAGAACACTCCTATCTTCATGCGGGTTTGGTTTAGGAAAATTACCACCGTCTTGCTCTTACTGATGATGGCGGTAAGTTTCCTCAGGGCCTGGCTCATTAGCCTAGCCTGCAGGCCCATGTGTGAATCGCCCATATCACCCTCTATCTCTGCCTTGGGCGTTAAAGCCGCCACCGAATCTATTATAATAACATCCACCCCGTTGGAACGCACGAGCGTGTCCACAATGTCCAGGGCCTGCTCGCCGTTATCGGGCTGGGAAATAAGCAGGTCGTCTATGTTGACGCCGATCTTCTTGGCATACAGCGGATCCAGGGCATGCTCGGCATCCACAAAAGCGGCCAGCCCGCCCATCTTTTGCACCGAGGCAATAACGTGCAAGGTAAAGGTAGTCTTGCCCGAAGCCTCGGGACCGAATACTTCCACCACCCGCCCCCTGGGCACACCGCCCACCCCCAGCGCAATATCCAGAGAAAGACAGCCGGTAGGAATAGCCTCCACCGCCATGGCGTGGGCTTCGCCAAGCTTCATAATGGCGCCTTCACCAAATTTCTCCTTGATCTGATCAATGGCCATTTGCGCGGCCTTGCCACGCTCATCCGCGAGTGTGGTTTCTGCTTTTTTAGTTGGTGGCATACGAGTATAAGTAAAAAATCAAAACTCCTCTTATGGAGCAAACCTACCTTAATCCTAACCCCAATAAGCGTCAATAGCGCCTTGTGCCCTATGGCACGAGCTCCGGTTGGTCCGAAGCTATGGGGGGAGGAGTAAACAGAATGCGCCGCGTGAGCGTGGTCTGGCCCGAGAGGCTTTTGCGCGCCGTAACCGTAAGGGTGTTAAAACCCGGCCGTAGTGAGACCGAGGCGGTAAAGCGCCCCGACTCCATTACCTCAACCGCTTCGCCGTTCACCGCCACCTCCGTACCGGTCTGTGTAACACCCGCCACGGTAACCATGGGTGAAGTGGTGGAGCCGTCGCTGGCTGGACTGGAGAGCGTAAGCTGGGGCGGCAAAAAAGTAGCGCGAGCCGCGACCGCCAAGTACGCCAGCACACCGAGCCCAACCAGAACCAGTAGCAAACGCCGTAACGGGTGCACGGCGCGAGAGGGGTTCACGGGTGCGCGACGAGGCGGCTGGACCACGTGCCGCACATTAGGGCCGGGGTACTGCTGCAAAAGCTTTTCAGCATCAAGCCCCAAAAAACGGGCGTACTGGCGCAAAAAGTAACGGCCGTAATCGCCCCGGGGGAGGGCTTCCCACTCGCCTGCCTCGAGCGCGGTTAAGTACTGAACCGGGATATTGAGCCGCTTAGCCAAGTGTGGCAAGGTGAGATGTTTAGCTAGGCGAGCCTCCTCTAGCTCCTCCCCCACCGGATTAAGACGACGCAAGGTTTGTGTAGCAAAACGGGCCATACACGTTATTCTAACACGCTCTGCTAATACCTCTCCGTGCCAGGCCCAGCTTCCTCGTCTGCCCCTGCCACCTCATCCACTTCCTCCGTTCCTGCCTCTTCCGACTCGGACACAATCTCTTCACCCTGGCTGGGGCGCACAAGAACATCGCGCGGCTTGGCGCCTTCGCCTGGGCCCACCACGCCCCGCTCTTCCAACAGATCAAGTAGGCGAGCAGCACGGGCGTAGCCCACGCGCATACGGCGCTGCAAGAACGAGGCCGAAGCTTTTTGGCTGCGCACCACCAAGGCTTGTGCCTCCTCTAGTAAATCATCGCCGCCTTCCGCTGCTTCCAAGCTGCCGGCCACACCGGCCGTTCTTTTCTCCACCACCTGGGTATTGTAATCCGGCTTGGCACCCTGTTTTAGGAAAGCGGTTACGCGCTCTATCTCGGCGTCCGACACCATGGCACCTTGCAAGCGTTTGGGTTTGGAAAGCTCGGCGGAAATGAACAGGCAATCGCCGCGCCCTAGTAGCTTTTCGGCGCCGGCACTGTCCAAAATGGTGCGGGAATCGATTTGCGAAGCCACGGCAAAGGCGATACGCGAGGTAATGTTGGCCTTAATAAGCCCGGTAATAACGTCCACTGAGGGGCGCTGCGTAGCCACGATAAGGTGAATACCCACCGCGCGCGCCATTTGTGCCAGGCGGATAATAGCGGCTTCCACCTCGGCCGCCGCCACCGCCATAAGATCGGCCAATTCGTCTATCACCACCAAAATGTAGGGCATGGATTCGGCCGCAGTTTGGTTATAGGCCGCCAGATTCCTCTTCTGCGCCTTGGAGAGCACCTGGTAACGTCGGTCCATTTCTCCCACCACCCACTTAAGGGCGTTAATGGTCTTTGGCACCTCGGTGATAACCGGCGTTAATAGGTGTGGCACGTCGTTATAGGAAGCCAGCTCCACCCGCTTGGGGTCCACGATGATAAACTTAAGCTCGTCTGGCGAATTGGTGTAAAGGAGCGAGAGGATAATACCGTTGATGCACACCGATTTACCCGAGCCCGTGGCACCAGCAATAAGAAGGTGCGGCATGCGATCAATGTCCGCGGTCATGGCACGGCCAGCCACATCCTTCCCCAGGACCACAGTGAGGTTGCTCTTACGGTGTTTGAACTCCTCGCTCGTTAAAATTTCCTTCAAGGATACGATAGCCACGGCCTGGTTCGGCACCTCAATACCCACCAGTGACTGCCCTGGTATGGGCGCCTCAATGCGAATAGGGTGAGCGGCCAGGGCCAGGGCCAGATCATTGGTGAGCGCGGTAATGGAGGCAAGCTTTACGCCCTCGGCCGGCTTGAGTGTGTACTGGGTAACTGTAGGGCCCACGTTCACCGAACCCATCTCCACCTCAATGCCGAAATTCGAAAGCGTCTTTTGGATTTTTTCCTGGTTGGCGCTAATGTTGCCGGCCGTAGGTTCGCCGTCGTGCTGTTCTAACAGCTCAAGCGGAATTTCCACCTTAGGCGCGCGGGTTTTCCGAATCTCCATAAGTGGCGGCTGCTCGGGCTCCGCCTCCTTAGTGGCGGCACTAGAGGGCACCTGGCGGCGACCGAACGAGGCGGCCTCGGCCCGTTGCCACTCACTCTCATTCACCCGGCTAGCTGTGGGTTCGGTCGGACGGACGGACGAATCAGCCGAAGATGACTTAAATTCGGTTAACCGCTTAAACCCGCCCAGCAAACCTTTTAAAGGTCCAAGTACACGCAGATAGAGCGCAGAGAGCGAAGTTTCAAACAGTATCAAAATACCGCCCACGCTCGCTGCTACCAGCAGCACCACTGCACCCCAACGCCCGAGCGCCTGTGACAGCGGATAGAGCACGCCATACCCCAAATACCCGCCACCCTCCCCGAGAGCAGCCGCTGCTCGCCACTCAACTGGCGCAATCCCGCTGTGCACCAACGCAGTTACGCCCACCAGGAGCAGCGCAAAGCCGACTATCTGCCGTACAGAGAACACCTGCTCCTTAACCAAAAATACGTACGCTACTAATAACAGCACTACCGGCACGGCATACCCTACTCGCCCCAAACTTATAAGTAACGCCTGCTTAATATAACCACCTACCAAACCAGCCAACCCAAAGAAGGACAAGACGAGAATGAAAGACAGGGCGAACAAAAAAACCACCGTGAGCCCGTGCTTGGTGTGGGGCGCCAGACCAGCCGAAGCGCGCGGCCCGCGGCGTAATTCTCTCTCTTTTCCTTTGGCCATAACAGCCTTAAGTATAGCGAAAAATAACAAAAACGACTACGGTACGACATACTTATTCTTGTCAACCAAAAACCCGCCTCTTCTTTCGAAAAGGCGGGCCGGTGTAAAACTAGAATTTACGAGCTTTCCTCGACCACCGTAACACCTTCCGGCAGCGGCCCCAAACGGGCGGCCATAGCCTCGGCCTCAGCCTGCGCCAGCGCGGCTGCTTCGGCGGCGGCGGCGGCCATACGCGCCGCCTCCCCGGCCCGCACTACTTCTTGCGCGCGGAACTCTTCCATAGCTTTACCCAACCGTTCCTTAAGCTCACCCGAACCCGTACCAGCTGGGATGAGGCGTCCAATGATAACGTTCTCCTTCAGGCCCCTCAGATGGTCAATGCGACCGGTAACAGCGGCGTCGATGAGCACACGGGCTGTTTCTTGGAAGGAAGCGGCAGAGAGGAAACTATCCGTCGAAAGCGAGGCTTTGGTGATACCAAGGAGCAAGGTATCTGCCTTGGCTGGTTCCGTGTCGGCGGCTGCCGCCGCCTTATTGGCTTCCACGAACTGGGCTGTCGTTACAATTTCACCCGGTAGGAGCTCGGTTAAACCAGCGTCGGTTACGTACATGCGGGAGAACATCTGGCGGATAATGAGCTCGATGTGCTTGCTGTTGAGCTTTTGCCCCTGCGAAGAATAGATGTACTGGATTTCCTTCATAATGTAGCGCTGCACCGCTTCCTTGCCCTTGAGGGCGTAGAGATCGTGTAGATTGAGCGAGCCCTCGGTGAGCCGCTGCCCCTTTATCACCGCTTCACCGTCCTTTACCCACAGCGCCACCCCGGGTGGTACTACGAACTCCTGGGTCATCATCGCTTCACCGCTGAGCACCACAGCTTCATCGTTCACCTCTTTCACCACGCCGCCGCGCGCAGAAACCACGCTTTCTTCGCCAGCCTTTGCCACCGGATCGCCAGGTTTTACCTTGGTGCCCTTCTTTACCAGCACCTTGGGAGATTCGTACGAGGTTAGGCTAATAACCTCTTCAGACGTATCGCGATAGGTAAGATTAATCAATTTTTGGCGGCCCTGGTGCGTTACCTCAACCGTACCGTCGCCGGGCGCCAACAACCCCGGACGCTTAACCGGCCGTGCCTCGAATACCTCTTCCACCCGCGGCAAACCTTGCGTAATGTCCTCGACCGAGGCCACACCGCCAGTGTGGAATGTGCGCATAGTGAGCTGGGTACCCGGCTCACCAATGGACTGAGCGGCGATAATACCGACGGCAGTGCCGATTTGCACCATGGTGTTGGTCCCCAAATCCAACCCGTAGCAACGCTGACACACACCACGCGTAGTCTTACAAGTCATGAGTGAGCGTACCTTGAGTTCCGGTAAATTTAAGTCATCGATCTGCTTAGCATGCTCAGGAGTAACCAATTCGTTCTTCTTCACTATCACCTCGTTCTCCTTATCCTTTACCTCCTGAAGTATGAACCGCCCCAGAGCGTAGGTGCCCAAACCCTCACCAGTCTCTTCCACCTCGGCCGGGGTAGCGCGAAAACCTTCTTTGTCGCCACAATCCTTCTCCACCACCACCGTATCGTGCGACACGTCCACCAAGCGCCGCGTAAGGTAGCCAGCGTTGGCAGTACGCAAAGCCGTGTCGGTTAAACCCTTGCGTGTACCATGGGTGGAGATAAAATACTCCAAAACGTCAAAACCTTCTTTGAAATTTCCCTTCACCGGCAGCTCAATGGTCTCACCGGCCGGATTTGTAACCAAACCTTTCATACCCATCATCTGCGTAATCTGGGCCCAGCTGCCTCTCGCGCCGGACTCAATCATAGAGAACACCGGACCGCGATGGGGCAGGCTGGCGCGCGACAATTCGGTTATCCGCTCCTTCACACGTGCCCAAATCTCAATTACCTTGGCGTGCCGCTCCTCATCGGTGAGAAGACCCTGCTGGTACTGGTCGTGAACTTCCTGCACCTTACCCTCGGCCTCGTGGTACAGCTCCGCACGCTGCGGCAGGTCGGGAATATCGGACATGCCCCAGGAAAGCCCGGAGATAGTCAGGTACTCAAAGCCGATCTCCTTTACTCTATCCAAGAGCTTAGCGGTGGGAGTAACACCAAAACGCCGTAACGATTCGGCTACCAAACCCTTGAGCGCCTTCTTATCCACCGTCTTGTTGAAAAAACGAAGCTCGGGCGGCAACACCTCGTTAAAGAGTAGGCGGCCCGCGCAAGTTTGCACGTGCTCGCCTCCTTCCAACCGCACCTCAATGGCGCGCTGGAGGCTCAGCATGCCCGATTGGTAGGCCAGAACGGCCTCAGCGGCGTTGCTATACGCTTTAACGGTAGTTCCCTCGGCCAACGGTTCCATACTCGTCATATAGTAACAACCGAGCACGATGTCCTTTTCCGGATTCGCCACCGGCTCGCCCGTGGCTGGCTTTAAGAGGTTCTTGGCCGAGAGCATGATATTCGCGGCCTCCCACTTGGCTTCCTCGGTTAACGGTACGTGCACCGCCATTTGGTCGCCATCAAAGTCGGCGTTAAAGGCTGGGCAGACCAAGGGGTGCACCTGAATGGCCTTGCCTTCGATAAGGATGGGTTGGAAAGCTTGAATACCCAGGCGGTGGAGCGTAGGGGCACGATTAAGGAGCACGTGCGTACCTTTGATGATCTCTTCCAAAATATCCCACACCTCGCTCTTGCCTGATTCGATGAAACGGTTGGCGGAGCGTACGTTGTGCACGAGCTCACGGGCGATAAGCTTGGAGATAATAAACGGCTTAAAGAGCTCCAGGGCCATGCGCTTAGGTAACCCGCACTGGTGCAATTCGAGTTTGGGCCCCACCACGATAACGCTACGACCAGAGTAATCAATGCGCTTACCCAAAAGGTTCTGCCGGAAACGACCTTGTTTACCCTTAAGGATATCGGCGATGGATTTGAGCATACGGCGCTGGCCGGTGGAAGCCGTAACGGTTTTACCGTGCCGGGCGCCGTTGTCTATGAGCGCATCCACCGCTTCTTGAAGCATACGTTTTTCGTTGCGGCAAATAACCTCAGGCGCGTTCAGCTCCACTAAGCGCTTTAGGCGATTGTTGCGGTTAATAACGCGGCGGTAGAGGTCGTTAAGGTCGCTGGTGGCAAAACGACCGCCATCGAGCTGCACCATAGGCCGGAGGTCGGGCGGGATAACTGGCAGTATCGTTATAACCATCCACTCCGGCCGCAAACCAACCGCCTTCAAGCTCTTTAACAGCTTCAGGCGCCGTACCACCTTACGGTGTTTCACCAGCACAGACTCTTTGGCCTCGACTTCCAAGGTCTTAATTTCGGCCTTAAGATCGATCTGCTCCAATAAACCACGAACAGCCTCGGCACCAATGCCAGCCTCAAATACCTGGCCATACTTTAAGGACAGGTCCTGGTACTGGCTTTCGGAAACGATCTGCAGCGGCTTAAGATCCTTCAACTCGCGCCGCGCGATTTCGAAGGCCTCCTCCAGCTTAGCCAGGCGCTCCTCAGTAAGGGCCTTCACGGATTTCTGTTCCTGTTCCAAGGCCTTGCCCTGCAGCTTCTTGCCCAGTTCGGCCACCTGGCGGCTGCCATCGGCCTCTATCACCTTATGCTTGGATTTGTATTCGGCCGCCACCTGTTCCAATAGTTGCTTCTTCTTTTCCTCATCCACGCTGGTAACTATGAAGCTGGCAAAGTATATCACCTTCTCCAAGTCCTGCACCGACAAACCGAGCACAAGACCAATCTTAGAAGGCACGCCCCGCAAGAACCAAATGTGGGAGACCGGTGAAGCTAGGTTAATATGGCCAAAGCGCTCGCGCCGCACCACCGAACGGGTTACTTCCACTCCACACTTATCGCACACGATACCACGGTAACGAATGCGCTTGTACTTACCACAGTAGCACTCCCAATCCTTGGTGGGTCCGAAAATGCGTTCGTCGAACAAACCATCCTTTTCCGGCTTCTGTGTACGATAGTTGATGGTTTCAGGCTTGGTTACCTCGCCGAACGACCACTGCTTCACCTCCTCGGGGGAAGCGAGCTTCAAACGAATGGAGTCAAAGTCGTTGGCGTGCAATGATTCGCGTTCAGGGAACATATCGTAAAAATGGGTTACTCGCGCCCGCTCGGACTGGCGGCTGGCTCGGGCCGTTCGATCTCAATGGCCCGACCGTCTTTTAACAATTCCACCTCCAGACCCAGGCCCTTGAGCTCACGGGTTAGTACGTTGAACGATTCGGGTACGTTGAGCTTACGGATGGATTCGCCCTTAATAATGGATTCATAAGCTTTGGAGCGGCCCGGCACGTCATCGGACTTAATGGTAAGGATCTCCTGTAGGCTGTGTGCGGCGCCGTAAGCCTCAAGCGCCCACACTTCCATTTCGCCAAAACGCTGGCCGCCGAACTGCGCCTTGCCCCCCAGCGGCTGCTGCGTCACCAACGAATAAGGGCCAATGGAGCGCTGGTGGATCTTATCCTCCACTAAGTGATTGAGCTTCAGCATATAGGTAACCCCTACCGTTACCCGCTCAGTAAAGGGCTGGCCCATACGTCCGTCGTAGAGCACCATCTTGCCGTCTTCGGGCAGGCCGGCGCGTACGAGTTCCTGGTGAATCACTTCCTCCGGTACGCCATCCAAGGCCGGGGTGGCCACATTGTAGCCTAAGGTGGCGGCGGCCATACCGAGGTGCGTTTCCAAAATTTGCCCTAGGTTCATACGCGAGGCTACGCCTAGAGGGTTCAAAATAATATCCACTGGTCGGCCGTCGGGCAGGAACGGCATATCCTCCCGCGGCACGATGCGCGAAACAACGCCCTTGTTACCGTGGCGTCCGGCCATTTTGTCCCCCACCTGTATTTTTCTCAGCTGCGCTATAGAAATCTGAATGGACTTAGTAACACCCGAGGACAGGCGGTCGCCATTCTCACGCGAGAAGATCTTGATATCCACCACTTTACCGTGCTCGCCGTGCTCAAGGTAGAGCGAGCTGTCACGAACGTCCTTGGCCTTCTCACCAAAAATAGCACGCAACAACTTTTCCTCGGCCGAGAGCTCGGTTTCACCCTTGGGAGTAATCTTACCGACCAAAATATCACCCGAGGAAACCTCCGCACCAATGCGCACAACGCCAGCTTCATCCAAATCTTTAAGCTTTTCGTCACCCACGTTCGGTATGTCGCGCGTTACCACTTCTGGGCCAAGTTTAGTGTCGCGCACATCGATAGTGTAATCCTCAATGTGAATAGAACTAAAGCGATCGTCGTACACTAAGCGTTCAGAGATTAATATCGCATCCTCATAGTTACCACCTTCCCACGACATGTATGCCACCACCAGGTTCTGCCCCAAAGCCAGCTCCCCCTCATCAGTAGCGGCACCGTCGGCCAGTACGTCCCCCACCGCCACCCGTTGCCCCTTACTCACGATGGGGCGGTTGTTAAGACAGGTGGAAGCGTTAGAACGCATAAACTTCATGAGCGGATGCGAGTGCGCTTTCCCCTTGTCGTCCTTCACCTCCACACGGTCGGACTGCACCAGGGTTACCTCACCCGCCACACTCGCTACTACCACCTGGCCGGAATCCTGGGCCGACTTGGCCTCCACGCCAGTGCCTACCACTGGCGCCTGCGGGCGCACGCAAGGCACGGCTTGACGCTGCATGTTCGTGCCCATGAGCGCACGCACAGCGTCATCATGCTCCAGGAACGGAATAAGAGAGGTGGTCACGGAAACAATCTGTTTAGGTGAAACGTCCATGCAATCAACCGCGTGGGCAAAATCAATAGTCGGCTCGCCGTGCTCACGTACCTCCACACGTTCGTTCATAAAGTACCCCTGCGCATCTATGAGCGTGGTAGCCGCAGTTGTTACCAAACGCTCTTCTTCAAAGGCGTCCAACCATATTATCTCACTGGTCACGCGTGGCTTTATTGGTACAGTAGGAACGCCGCTGGCCTGAAGCCGACGCGCCAGGTCGGTGGTTATAGCTTCACCCCCTTTGGCGAGGGTTTGCTTGCTGGGGTCCATTACATTATCGCGTAACATCTCACCCACGGCCGCTTGGCCATTGTTCTCCACATCATGTAATACCTTACGGAAAGGTGTTTCAATGAAGCCGTAGCTGTTCACGCGGGCGTAGGAAGCCAAGTGTCCCACCAAACCAATGTTCGGACCTTCCGGTGTAGCAATGGGGCAAATGCGAGCGTAGTGCGTACGGTGTACGTCGCGCACATCAAAACCGGCGCGTTCACGGGAAAGACCCCCCGGGCCCATGGCCGATAAGCGGCGCTTGTGTTCTAGCTCGGCCAGGGGATTGGTTTGGTC
This sequence comes from Candidatus Veblenbacteria bacterium, assembly GCA_030700105.1. Lineage (GTDB taxonomy): Bacteria > Patescibacteriota > Patescibacteriia > Veblenbacterales > UBA10138 > JAUYKG01. Next base: position 6,135 of record JAUYKG010000018.1, on the reverse strand, counting down.
CATGAACTGCGAGAGCTGGCTAGACATGAAGAACTCCTTAATAGCACCAATGATAGGACGGGCGTTAATGAGCTGGTTCGGGGTAAGGGTGGCAATGTCTTGTGTGGACATACGATCCTTCACAATGCGCTCCAAACGCGCCAAACCAACGCGGAATTTATTCTGCACTAGTTCGCCCACCGCGCGCACGCGGCGGTTGCCCAGGTGGTCGATATCATCCGGTTCTTCTTGCGTATTATTGAGCCGTATAATCTCACACACGATCATAACCAGGTCCTCGGGCCGCAACACGCGCGTTTCCTTGGTATTCGGAATGTCAAAACCAAAGCGCTGGTTCAGTTTGTAGCGCCCCACCCGACCAAAGTCGTAGCGGGAAAAGTTGAAGAACATGTTGTGGATCAACTGCTTGGCGTTATCCACTGTGGCCAAGTCACCTGGACGAATACGCTTATATACCTCTATTAACCCTTCGGCCTCGTCCTTGGCCGCATCTTTTCCTAGTGTGGCATCAATGTAGTGATTGTCAGGATGCGTATCGGCGTTGGTGAATTTAGTTTTAATCTCCTCGTTGCTGGAAAAACCAAAAGCGCGCAGGAGCGAGGTTACGGCCACCTTACGCTTACGATCTATCTTCACCCACAGAACGTTGTTGGCGTCTGTTTCGAATTCCAGCCAGGCGCCACGGTTAGGAATGATCTTGGCGCCGTAGTACAGGCGCCCGCGCAAAAACTCCGAAGTGAAGAACACGCCAGCTGAACGGATGAGCTGGGAAACAACCACACGCTCAATACCGTTAATAACAAAAGTGCCCCGCGGGGTCATAATGGGGAAATCACCCAGGTACACCTGCTGCTCTTTTATTTCGCCGCTGCGCTTGTTCACGAGCTGCGTCTTCACGCGCAGGGCGGCTTCAAAGGTCGTGTTCTTGGCCCGCGCTGTCACCTCATCAAATTTAGGCTCGTCCAAGTAGTAATCCAAAAAGTAGAGCTCGAGATCGCGACCGATGAAATCCCTAATCGGAGAAATTTCGTCAAACAGCTCTTTCAGCCCTTCCTTAAAGAACCAATCGTAAGAAGACCGCTGCACTTCTATAAGGTCAGGCAAAGGAATGGCATCCTTCAAGGGCGTGAATGTCTTACGTTCACGAACAGCTCCCGTAGTTTTCATATTGGCTAGCAACATAAAAAATTACTCCTTCCGTCTGTGTTACCTCCTCACAATATGGAACGAGTTTTAGTAGAAAATATTATGATTCAGGCAAAAAAATAAAGACGCATTCACAAGGGCGTCAATCTTTGCTTGGGTGCCAAATCAGCTTCACAAAACTGGGGTACATCCCCCGTGGAATTTTGCGAAAAAACGTAAGATTTAGTTTAACAGTACCAATAACCACTGTCAAGCTGTCAAGGGGGTGGAAAAGCCAATATTAGCCAAATTGCCAATTTATAGCCAAAATTGTGGTTTTATCACTTCCTAGCCAAAAATAATACTAAGTTATCCACAACCCTACCTACCCTACCGTAGGCAGACGGAAATGCCCTAGCGCCCTATACCAAGTATCTTCATTTTTTAAGAGCTCTGCATCCACACTACCCCAAACCGTAATCAGAGGTACTCTGGGTATACAGTAGCTCGGGTTCGGTAGCGGCAAATCGTAATCTGCCACATATTCACCTACTGCCGTCTTTATGGTAGCAGAAAAAGAAAGAAGCTCCACATTTTTGTATGTAGAGCTTCAGAATTGCTGTTATTTTTGGATTAAGGGCTAAGGTTCAAAGAGCCAAAGGTCTTAAGCTTTGAGCTCTAAATTCTCAGCACTTGCGAGAACAGCAGCGAGGCCACGAGCGCTACGGTCAACATCGAGCCAGTAACAGCCCCAGTTCCACGAACCGTCACCATCGCGGTACAAGTAGAGGCTGCAACGAATACCATCCGGGCCCCGCAGAATTGTGCCTAAAAATTCCATCCAGGTTATCCCATAAGCAGTGTGAAGCCATTCTAGGGTTTTGTGCCCTTCCTCCTTCCACAGGGCCATAAAGAACCCTGCGTCCAAGCGGATGAGGCCTAATTTCTTGAGCCGCTTCAACTTTCCCTCTCCGGTGATACTGCCCTCGCCAGGCTTGAGGCAGGTTTCGAATTTCAAAGCTTGGGCATCGAAATCAAACATAACCAACGAGCGGACATCCTGCTCAGCAATTTTCCAGTTCTGATTGTTAAAGAACTGAACTGGATCGAACGGCAGGTGGAACACTCGGGGTGCAGCACCGATTGGCGCACCATGTTGCCACAGCCACAAAAGTCGGCTACGGAATAATTCGTTATCAATCGGCATTTGCAGGAGCTCACCGATTGAAACGGTTGACCCTGATTTCTGCAATGCCTGCCGCATAACGCGGTAAAACATTGCAAGCTGTCCAAATTGCTTCTCAAAAAGCACATCCTCGGGCAGCTCTTTCTCTGTTTGGTTCACGCTGGAGTTTACCATCGTAGACCTTCCTTTCTTTGCTTGTTGTGTATGAATCCCCGAGCCTTATGGCTCTTAGGGTTATTTGTTAAAGAAAAGTTATCAATTTATGATAATAGCTTAGTATACACCTTTCAGAAATTTTGTCAATCCTCCACACAGCCAAACCCTAAAGCTACCCCACCTGTTGTTGCGGCCTATCTAGAAAAACCATCTCTTTGTTTGTATTAATGTGTTAACACATTAATACAAAGAATAAAATCTTAACAAACTACAAAACTACGGATGCTGGTTTAGGCAAACCCTTAAGCTCCTCCTGAATTTCTTTTCTATCATCCCACCGAATTTTTTTCGCATTCGCTTTCATGAGCCACTGCTCCGCGCCCTTGCCTACGACGTAATTGCTTGAACCAAGGTACCAGCCAAGAGAGGTAGAGTATACCTTCAATGGGCAGTCCACCCGTACGCGGCAATTGCTTGGACGAGGCTAGTACCCCGTCGGGTCCGGTGGCAGCCCCGGCTACCTGACCAGAGGTGATTTCATAAACCTCAAAATTATCAAAATAAATTGAACCCGCCAAATTTCCTCCAAACAAAACTTCCGGCTGTATTCCTAACCTGAACCCTGTTTGCCTTGACTGCGTTGTCGCTCCCACTGTGCTTCTGCCTATAAACTCCCCATCCAAATACATTTCAACATATCTATTTGGATCTGACTTGAAATGATATTCAATTGTGTACCACCTGCCTGTTTGAAGTTGTGGCCCATCTCTTCTGTTCTGAGGAACCCAATGCGGAAAACCCGTGTCGTCGGTGTATTGGGTATAAAGATGAAGTGCAGAAAAAGTGGTTCCTACACCTGACACTCCCCCAATTTTACGGTCAATCATAAGGAAATTCTTTCCCTTGCTTGATGTGGGATATGCCCCCAGACTAAACTCTCTGTCAACATTGTTTATAGCAAAATCGCTTGAAAGTTTGAAACTCACTTTATAGATGTAATCTTCAACATTGAAAGCGGAAGTCTCTGCATACATTTCAACCCCGCTTCCGGGAGTGACCTTCATTGCTCTTGTTCCGCTATTGTGCTCTGCAGTTGTAATACTAAGTGAACCTGAATTTTGAAGGCGACTCCAACTGTTAAAGTTGCCAGATTCAAAGCCATCACTGAAAATAAGAATCTTTTTAGGTGCCAAGGTGTAAACTCCCGCTCCGGGAATTGTAAACTTGACATTTGTTCCCGAACTAAGAACATTACAACTTGAACAAGTAGCCCCGTTCCTCATTATAATAGGACTATTATCATTAACATTGTATAAGGTTACAGTTGCGGGAACATTGAGTGACGGAACTAATCCCTGATTTATTTCTGCAAAACGATTTTCTATTTTAACCCCTCCATCTAAGAAAAGATTTACCATGTTTAAACTTTGACTTCCGTATTCAACTTTTCCTTTTCCTGTCTTTTCAAGAACAACATTGCTAACTGAAGTTAAATCGGAAACAGTGTTAAAATTAGTTGTTACACCATTGAAAGTTTCATATATTGGAATATCAAAACCTTTGTAATAAGACTGCTGTCCGTCAACGGGCGCATCTAATGCCAACATAAACCTTAGAATCTCATAACCTCGAAGTCCGGTTACTTCATTTTTAATCACATTGAATGATCGCTGAAGATTACTCTTGTCATAAAAACCTAACATAACGGGAAAGATACATTGAGAATAAAGATCATCAGGAGGATCTAGGTTATATATTTGATTTCTCGTTATTAATTCTTGCATATCGTCTGAACTGAAAATAAGCCTGTTCTCCCAACTCCCATAAGCTAATTCTGTAGCTATTCTTCTATAACCACAGCGATGATCTTCTCTTTCAGGCTCCTTCAGATATCCTAAAGATGAAGGTTCTCCGAGGTCGTAGTCCCAAAGACCTGCATGATCCCAATAATTCCAATTATTAATCCCATTTTCCTCATAATAATTTTTATTCAAATGCTGAAATATTTTTGCGGCCCTATCACGATATTTGACATCTCCGGTTACCCGATACAAACTCATAATAGTAAGCGCCCAATCTGTTTGTCGATTGTGTGGCAGAGACAATCCAGAATCACTGCCGAGTCCCGCCGGATCATCATGTGACCTGTAAACTCCCGATCCGTCGCCTATTTCATTAAATAACCCTCTTCGGTCCCACTTCGGATACAGATCGTTTTCAGTTATATCAAGATATTGGTCAGCTTTCACTTTGTATGCAGGCCAAAGTGCGGGGTCGTTATACACAATTTCTATGAATTTTGCAATTGAAATCATGAAAACTCCTTCGCTAACGAAGTCATCATATTCATAGTTGTAATAATCGTCCCCATACCAGCCCCACTCTTTTGGTACGCTTGAAGGATTGGTTCCATATCCTTGATATCTAAACATAGGGCGTCCACTAGAATCACCATAAGGACAAGTAAAACCATTCAAACTGAATATACTGTCTGCATCGCTTACAATTCTATTAAGGTACGCTGTATTCTCAGTAAATTCATATGCATCAGCAAGTGAGGTGAGATACTGCCCTTCACCCCAACCAAAGTTAGCATTAGAAACAAGATATTGATTACAAAATCGATTATAAGACGAAAGGGCATTTGCTGCCCAGGTATTAAACATCGCCTGGCAATTATCAACACTTCCTGAAAAACAGAAACTCGGTCTTGCAGGCTTATTTTGCACTGAAAAAGTGACAGTACTTGAGGTGAAGGTTGAAGTTCCGCTGTGCCCGACTGTATACACATTGTAATTTCCAACAACTGCATTTTGTATATAATATTCATAGGGGACTGATGTATCTGTTGAAACAAGATTTCCGTTTACGAAAAATCCAACACTACTAAAGGAGCTACCCTTGTTTACTATTCTTACAGGAATCGTTTTACCTGGAAGAAAAGCATAGTTAGGAGAAGGTGTTACAATTACAATTGATGAAGATACAGGGGATACAGGATTAACACTAACCATCACACCAGATGACGTTGTAACAGCCCCACTATTGTCAGTTGCCTTCGCTGTCAGGATGTAGCCTGCACCTACACTAGGGCCCACCCAGGTGGCGCTGTAGGGGGAGGTGGTGTCTTCCCCTATTTTCACCGGGCCCACGAAGAACTCTACCTTGCTCACCGTACCGTCAGGGTCGCTGGCTGTAGCAGTAATAGGGATATTTGTACCTGCGACTGAGGAGTAGCCATTGACAGGTGAGGTGACTGAAACTAGAGGGGGTTGGTTAGTAGGGGTGGTGGCAGTAATCACCACAACAATACTGGGGGAGGTGGTGGTAGCTCCTAGGTTATCTGTAGCACGGGCTGTAATAATGTAGCCTGCGCCAACCGAGGGGCCCACCCAGGTGGCGCTATAAGGGCTTGAGGTATCCTCACCTATCTTCACGGGGCCCACAAAGAACTCCACCTTGGCTACGGTGCCGTCAGGGTCAGAGGCGCTAGCTCCTATGGTGAGGTTAGTACCTGCAGGGGAGGAGAAGTTATTGGTGGGAGAGGTGAGGCTGACAATAGGAGGCTGATTTGCCGGAATATTTCCTTCAAATTGGAGAACGAGTCTCTTGGTCCACCCGCCATAGGGGGCGGCCCGGGGAATATCCACATAGGTTTTACCGCTGCC
>JAUYKG010000017.1 GCA_030700105.1 Candidatus Veblenbacteria bacterium | reverse complement strand
AGGGGCTATGACTTTGGTGGGTACCAATGCTAACCAAACTGTCACCAACGCTGCCGGCTTGGTGGTATCTCCTGCTATTAAGTCCACCAACGTCGCTGTTACCAACACCCATGGCATCCTCATCCCCGCCATCGCTGTCTCTACTGCCACCAATGCTTACGGCCTCACGGTGAACGCTCCTACCGGTGCCACCAATAACTACGCCGCCGCGTTCTTAGGGGGGAATGTGGGTATTGGGACCACTGCGCCCAGCACCAAACTTGAGATTACCGGCTCCACTACCGCGAGCGGCGCCACGGCCATTGCCAGCCAGCTGGTGAATTCTACATTAACTAACGGAACTGGTTCAGGGTTCCAGTTCGGCGTTAGGCACCTGGTCACGGTGGACGGCGCTACGGCCGGCACGGAAACAGGCAACTTCATTCGTGTCACCGATAGCACCTCGCTCGCCAACACCGTGCGCGGTCTGGAGATCCAGGCCTGGTCAGGTACCAATACCACTGGGGTGAACACGGGCATACTTTCACAGGGTAAAACATTCGGTGTGCACGCGGTAACCGATGCTCTGGCTGGCGGCACACTCGCGCCCGCGGCCGTGTTTGCTGACCTCGACAACGGCAGCGCTGCTACCGTGGGTAACGCCATCCGCGCTTACACCAACAACGCTACTTCTGCTAACCTCGTCAGCTTCTATCAGGAAACCACGACTTTCACTGGCGCTGGTCTGGTGATGAACTTTGGTAATAGTGGCGGCGGATTCACTGGCAACTTCCTGGAGTTACAAAAGGCCGGCACGAGCAAGCTCACCATTGATGATACGGGTAGGGTGGATGTGCTCGTGGCTGATGCGGACAATGCCATTGCTGTATACATCAATACCGAGGAATCTACCGTTACTCAATCGGTCTTTGCGCTGGAGAGTGATACCACTGGCAATGGTCAATCTGCCGATACAGTGAAAGCGCATTTTGAGGCGGACGGCAGCTTGTTTATCTCGTTAACCGGTACGCAAACCCTGAACGCCCTTTGCCATACTGGTACTGGCCAAACTAATAACGACGAGATAGTGGATTGTTCCGGTGCGCCTTCGGACCTGGCTGAAGCGTACGGCACCACCGACCCCACCATAGGCCCGGCTGAACTCGTGGCTGTGGTGGGCGAGGCGCAAGAGGTTGAGATTAACGGGTTTAAGACTTCCAAGGCTTGGGTGGAGCGTTCAAGCACAATGTATCAATCAACCCTTATCGGCGTGGTTTCCACGCAACCCAACCAAGTGTACGCTGAGGACGCATTTGTGCCCGAGGAAAATCCTCGGCCCATAGCAATTGCCGGGCGTGTGCCAGTGAAGGTTAACCTTGAGAACGGCCCCATTCACACCGGCGATCTGCTTACTTCTTCCTCCGTACCCGGTGAGGCTATGAAAGCCACTGCAGCTGGTATGGTGGTAGGCCAAGCACTCTCTAGTTACGACGGTAGCACTCCGTACTACCAGTACGTTGTAGTGAAGGTGGACCCGTTCTTCTACGATCCAGCTAACGTGAGCTACGAATTGGTGGACGGTATGAGGTTACAGCGCGCCACGGAAACGCAGGCCTTGTTCGCCCAGACCGATGGCGTGGCCTACCTTATTAACCAGCAGGGGAGCGGCGACCTGCTCCAACTGCAGGCCGATGGGGTGGACAGGCTGTTAGTTAAGAATAATGGTGCGGTGTTGGTGAACACCACTACTACGGAACCAAGCGAGACACTTATTTCGGTTAAGTCGGCCGAGGCAGACGTATTTACACTTAATGCGCGCGGCGACGTGAGTATAGCTGGCAATATCATAGTCACCGATTCTAGTTACGCCGGCAGTATCGCCACGAACGCGAATGGCTTGGCCGAAGTTCAGTTCACGAATCACTTAGGTACTGGCAAACCCTCGGTGCAGATTACGCCCGAAGGCGAACAGGTGGTACTGGCGCAGGTATCACACTGGATGAAGGATGAGAATCAGAACTACCGCGGCGTGGTCATAAAAGCCTCCAACCTGGATGGCACGCCTGCCTCCACCATTGTTCACTACGTGGTGGTTGGCAAGCCGGCGGGTTATGAAACGCAAGGACAGATAGTGGTGTTAAGCGCTCCTCTACCGCCGCCTGCGATAGAGCCTGAAGGTAGTGAAACTGCTGAACCACTTGCAGAAGAATTGCCGCAAGAATCAACTCTTATTGACGAGCCTGTTGAAGAGAGTGAGGAAGCCGAGACCGGATCAGAACCTCAATTGGAGCTCACGACACCACCAGAATCCCCAGTAGAGAATCCTATAGTTAGCGAACCAAACGGTGGCGAGGTTTCTTCTACTGGAGTTGCAGAGGAGGCTGCGATTTAGCTTTACAATATGTAAAAATTGTGTTATAATTTAAACATTATTAAACGAATAAATGCCAAATATTAAAGAATTTTGGCAGCAGTATAAGCGGTTACTAGAAATCTTCTGCGTAGCCGGCTCTTTTATAGTTGTTAGTTTAATTTGGGCTAGTCCGGCAAACGCCGCTTGGTATAACCTAAGTTGGAGTTATCGGGTCAAAGTAACCGTGCAGAACACCGAGGTTGATGCTGACCTGACAAACTTTCCGGTGTTTGTGAATCTGGCTAATTTGCCAGCTGGTTTCCACACGAACGTCAACCAAACCGATGCCCGGGACATCCGGGTCACGAAAGCGGACGGCACCACGGAACTGGCCCGAGAAGTCATGTTCTATACTGCCGCTTCGGACACGGGAGAAATACACTTTCTCGCCGACGCTCTTTCCAATGCCTCTGATACAGATTTCTACATTTATTATGGTAACGCCTCGGCTTCTGACTATGCCGTTACTGATACATACGGCAGAAATGCGGTGTGGGCTGATTATATTGCCGTATACCATTTAAATGAAGCATCTGGAGGAAGTGGGGCAGTTATAGACGCGACAGGGAACGGGCATAATGGAACGGATTCGGCGGGACTAACGTTTGGAGTGTCAGGAAAACTTTCTGGAAATGGCATTACATTTCCCGGTGGAAGTGATTCCTATATAGACGTGGGAACATTTCTTTCCAATGGGAAGGTTACTATAACAAGTTGGTTTGCAAGTTCATATACTGCATCGCATCAGGGTTTCTTTGATTTTATTGGAAACAGTAACTATGGAACGCTAAGTACGAATTTCAGCAGTTCAAGACCCCTTATATACTTAGCTGCCTCGAACTATAAATACTTCAACAGTGCAGCACAAGCATACCTTGACGGAAATTGGCATTATCTGTCGTTTTATCTTCCGGGTAGTGCGCAAGGCGACGTAGTTAATGCGACTTTAGACATTGATGCAACTTCTATCGCTGGAGGGGCTGCTACTCAAGGAGAAGCGCAAACAACGTGGTCTAATTTTAGAATTGCACAAGGACACGGAAATAATGATTTTACGGGAACGCTGGATGAGTTTCGTATTACAAATCTCCAACGGTCCGCCGACTGGGTAGCCGCCGAATACAGCAACCAAAACACGTCAACAACTTTTTATGCGGTGGGGGCGGAGGAGCTGGTCTTCACCCGCGTCCAAGGTGTGGTCTATATGGCGAACGAGAGTACCGTGGCCACTACGGCTAACGGCGGCCCGTGCGACGGCTCCACCGCTGTCATCTCCATTCGCGTTAATACTGGTTCAGCAGCCACAGGCTCGTGTAACGCGACCACGGCAGCCTTTGACATTACCGCCGCCTCTGCCGCCGCCTCCGGCGACACCATCTCGGTCTACCTCACCTCCACCATGAAAGCTAACACGGTTTATGTTTCAGACGGTGATGCTGACACCGGCATAGACCTGTATGAGAACACGCTCGTGGTGGGCCATAAGAACGCTGGTCCCGTGACCATTCTCGACCTCCTGGACTACGACAGTACCACCAATAACACGGATATGCTGTTTGACGCAGTGGATGCCACCCCCGACACCCTGACCGTGGAAGACACGGTGGAGCTCCACGTACGCACCGCAGAAACATTTACCCCTGGGGGTACAGTTACCACCTCCCCCTCTGCTGACGGCACAGACGCTGTAAAAGACGGGGATATTCACATTGATGGCACGGGCACCTTAAGTATGGGTACCAATGCCCTTTCTGTAGGGGGAGACTTTACTAATGAGGGCACCTTTTCTAAATCCACAGGCCAAACCACCACTTTCACTGCTACAGCCACTGGCCACACCATTACCGATGGGGGAGAGAACTTTGACACCGTGGTCTTCAATGGCACCTCAGGAGGCTGGTCCTTGGCTGACAGCACTACCATAGACGTGGACCTTACTATGACTGCCGGTACCTTAAGTGGCACCCAAGACCTCACCGTGAACGGCGGGGACGTTACTGGGGACGGGGATATTAACCTTACTGGTGGCACCTTCCTCTTAGATGGAGCTACTGCCACTGGCTTTGGTGGGGCCACGGCCTGGGACTTTAACAACCTCACCTTTGGGGATGGTTCGGGTACCACGACCACGACGGCGATAGGGGCGGGTAGTGTAACCGTGGCTGGTGCAGTCATAATAGCCGCGAACCAGACACTGGATGCCGGTAGCAAAACCTGGATTCTGAATGCCGCCAGTGTTTCCGGCTGGTGGAGCACTAGTTGGCAGAACCGCCGGAAGATTACGCTCAACAATTCCGCCTCCAGCGAGAACTTAATGAACTTTCCGGTTTTGGTGCAACTTTCCTCCAGTAATATAGATTTTAACAAGGTTAAGGCGGGAGGAGCCGATCTGAGATTTATAGATACTGATGGCACCGTGCTTCCTTATGAGATTGAGGGGTGGGACGAGGCCGGCAACTCTTATCTATGGGTTAAAGTGCCGCAGATAGATTCGGCGTCTGCCACTGATTACATTTGGATGTACTACAATAACCCCGGCGCTGATGATTGCGAAACGGATGCGAGTTGCCCAAATGCGGTAAATGTATGGAGCAGCAGCTACCTTATGGTCCATCACCTAGGAGAGAGCTCGGGGACTATAAACGATTCCACCTCGCAGAACAACGACAGTGCGACGGTGAACAGCATGACTTACCAATCAGCCGGTAAGGTAGGTAAGAGTATTTTATTTGACGAGGTGGACGATTACTACACCGTGGGTGACTTTAACTACGGTGACAGCTTTACCGTTTCTATGTGGCTCAAGGTTACCGATAACGTTGGCACCATACACAAGTACCTGTTTAGCCACGATACGGTCGATACCAACCCGAGCCTAAACATATTAGTCATTGAGGATAGCGCTTCGGCGCCAACAGGTGGGCCGGATGATATGGCGGTTATTATGAGGGCCAATACCAGCGGTGACGAAGCAATGCTTGTAGACACGCCCACCGATACGAACGTAACGGACGGTTCCTGGCACTACGTAACGGTTACGCGCACCCAGAGCGGTACCAATTACACGTATGTGAATGGGGTGTCCCAGGTCAGTTCCAGCGCTACGGCCAATGCTTTTGATCCGGCTGGCGCTATTAATATTGCCCGGCGTGAAGATGGCACCTCGGACAGGTACTTTGACGGTAATCTGGATGAAATCCGTATTGCCAATACCCCGCGCAGTGCAGAATGGGTGGAGGCTGATTACCTATTCACCAATGATAGCTCCAAATACACCTACGCCAGCGAGGAGGCGAGCGCTCCTTTCGTTATCTTGGGTACCTTTACACCAACTACTTCCACCATTAGTTACCGCTCAACTTCTGCTACCAATATTGTTCCGACCACGTACTACAACCTGGATAGTAAGCCGGCTTCGGGTTCGCCCACTCATGCCATTGGTACCGGCACACTGAATGTTGCCAACAATTTTACGGTCGGCGACGGCACGAATGCTGTGACCGTGAACGCCACCACCAGCGACCCCGGTATCACAGTCACCGGCACCTTCACAGTCGCGGCTTCGGCTACTTTCGTAGCTTCCGATAGCGCTTCCTTTACACTGAAAGGTAATTTCACCAATAATGGTACCTTCACTAATTCTTCCGGCACGGTGACGTACCAGCCCACGAGTGAGAGCCCAGTGGTGATCGGTGGCTCTACCGCTACCACCTTCCATAATTTTACCAGCACCATCCCGAGTGGTTTGCAAAACATCACACTACAATTCAAAGCTTCGCAAGCCGCAGGTTTTGCCGGTACGTTAACTTTAACAGGCCAAATGGGCAAACCACTGTACGTGCAGTCTGATAGTTTTGGCAGCCAGTGGCAGTTGAACCTTACCGGCAGCGGTAATGTAACCTACGTTATCTTGCGCGACAGCGGCTGCTACGGCGGCACGAACAGCATTGCCGCCTCCGAGACCAATCAGGATTTCGGCAACAACGGCACCTGCTGGGGCGTGGTTAGCCGCGGCGGGGGAGAGATCAGCTCCTCCGGCGGCGGTACGCCGCAATCCGGCGGCGGCCAGAGCGGCGGGGGTACGACCACGATTGTTTTTGACGCCGCTTCAAGTTCGGCCAATACCGCTGTAGGCTCGCTTACTTGGTCGCACACCGTGGTGGCTTCGGGCACTGAGCGCGTACTCATAGTGGGAGTATCACATGGGAGTGGTGGTTCGGTCTCTGTGAGTGGGGTAACCTACGCCGGCCAGGGCCTTACCTCGGCAGGTAATGTTGCACACGCTAGTGGTCAGCGCGTGTATCTTTGGTACCGAGTGGCTCCAACAGTTGGTGCAAATGATGTGGTGGTAACTTTGGCAGGGGGTACAGCCGATGTTGTGGGTGGGGCAGTATCATTCACAGGTGTACAACAAGCCACTCCGCTGGGAACATTTAGTTCTACCACCGGCACAAGTACAACGCCGTCTCTAAGTGCGGCGAGTACAAGTGGTGATGTGGTAGTGGATGTGCTGGCCGCCGGCGCCTCGCCCACGGTGGATGGCAGTCAGGCCCAACGTTGGAATACGAGCGGCGGAGCCATCTTTGGCGCGGGTAGCACTGAAACTGCGGCGGGTGCTACTACCACTATGTCTTGGAGTGGAGCAAGTTCAGATTGGGCCCTGGCAGCCGTGCCAGTACGGCCTGCCTCGGCTTCTGGTGGCGGTAGCGGCCAAACCGGCGGCGGGCAAGGCGGTGGCAGCGGCGCCACGCCGTAAGGGTGGATAGTATGTATTGTGCCTTTTTGCTGGGTGTAGGGCGTTAGTGTCCGAGCGGATCATTCGTTCTCAGGACGATAACCCAACGCTCAGCCTTGAGGTGACGCAATACATCTTGCGCGGTGCCATAAACGTCAGCTCGACGTATCCATACGCTCTGTTGGAGTTTCTTGAATCCTGCCTGTTTTAAGAACTGTCGGAACTGTCGGCGGATAAGGCGTTCAGTTTCGGGAATATCAAATATGATCAGCGTCACCACGGTGCCGCTATCATGCTGATTACGTAAGCGATCGAGGTATAAGGTAATTTTGCCCTGCTCGGTGAGGCTGAGCTCCATGTGGTGACCAACGCGGCGGTCTTGAATAAAGCGCTGGCGTTTGAGTTCCCGTAAACGACGGTTCAGATCACGCTGGTCATGGATCTCCTTGAGTTCTCGGGCGTAGGCCCAGCCGTGGCGCACGATAGCGCGCTGATAATTGAGAAAGAAACTATACAAATTCACCGCCACCATGGTTGCACTTCCCGTTTCCCGTACGAAGTGGAGTAGCGCTCGGTTTATTCTTGATCGGAGGTAAGGGCGATGATTACGTCTGGGCATGATAGCGGAGACTAGCTAGCGTCATAGGAGAACCAGATTTTAACTCTCACTGTTTGGATTAACCATACACCCTAGCTGGTCGGAGTCAATACTTAGTCCGGCCGGACAATTTATTGTACCTCGTGAAATAGCGGTACCGTCAGCTCACCGTACTTGCATTTTATGGGGTAAGTGTTAGTATGGAGACAAAATAAATATAGCTGTTTAACAATTGTGAGGAAATAATGAAAACAAAGTTAGTTATCTGGTCGTTGGTAGTACTGGTTGCTACCGGTATCTTTTTCCATGGAGGCTGCTCTACTGGTACAGAGGGTGATCGTGTGTGGGAAACTAAATTCTCCGCCATGCTGCATGACTCGTTGGTTGTTCTGCGAAATGAGTATTTCAGTCGCCTCCCAGTCTTAGTTGTTAATTCGCGTCTTGCCAGTGCCTGGCAGCTTGATACGGCTGGAACGTTCGAGTTCTGTGGCCAGGCGTATGACCTTTCGGATGCGGCGTTTCGGGAGCGATTACAGGATGAGCTGTGGTACCTGTACGACCGCCAAGGTTGGCTATTAACCCAGGCGCAGCGGCTTGGGCGGTACCGCAATTTAATTGAGGCACAATTGGCGATTGATACGATGCCAAAAGATCTAACGTACTTATATGTTTGGGAAAGTGGCCTTAACCCTACAGCGGTTTCTTGGGCTGGAGCCACTGGTATCTCACAGTTTATACAGAGCACGGGCAGAGCTTTTCGACTGCATATCAGTAGTCAGTATGATGAGCGAAAAGACCCTGGGCCAGCCATAACGGCCTCCGTCCACTATTTAAAAAACCTTTATGGGGAATTTGGAGATTGGTTGTTGGTCTTAGCCTCTTACAACCATGGTGAAACTGCCGTGCGCAACCGTCTCGCCCAGCAGCAGGTAAGCAGATTCATTGATCTGTTAGTGCCCAACGAAACACATCGCTATGTGTTCCAGGTTATGGCGGTGTGCTACATATTCAAGAATGGTCTGTTGGGAAATTTGTCCTGGTTTAGGCCGCATGATCCATTGCCGGTATCTAAAAGGCAGCAGGTGCGGGTGTCGGTTACTACTTCTTTAGCCAAATTCAGCCAGCAGCTTGGCGTGGACTTTAGTACCTTTAAGCTTTTAAACCCCCACCTCCCAGTGCGCCTGGCCCCAGGAACATACCCGGTAAATATTCCAGTTCCAGGTTAAAAAACATTACTTAACCCCTGTCATATCTAATGGCGGGGGCTTATTCTTGACTCATTTTTTACGCTATGGTAGCCTGTGTATACAATTTGCTTACCACAGACAGCAGGTCCCGTCCGCCGGTTGGCGGACGAGATTAAGTCCGCAAGGAGCCTGCCGAGGTAGATAGTAGCCACTAGTTCTTGGCCAATAGCCACTAGTAGTTAGGTATAAGGTCTGTGGTAAAAGTAGCCGCGGATTTTTATTTTTAACACTCAGTAGCTAAAAACTAAGAACCAGGAACTATTCATATGGCTAAAACACGAACAAGCAAAGAGCAGGTGGTTGAGCGCGTTACCCGTGAATTGGGAGCTGGTAAGGGTATCGTCTTTGCCGATTTCACTGGTTTGGTGGTAAAAGAACTCCGCGAACTCAGGATTGAACTCCGTAAGGCGGGAGTATTCTACGAGGTGGTGAAGAAAACGCTACTCAAGCGCTGCCTGGAAGCGGCCGGTCTCAGTAGCGTATCGGTTAGTGATCTCAAGGGCAGTGTGAGTGTGGCGGTGAGTTCGGTTGATGAAGTGGTGCCAGCTAAAACCCTTTCCACTTTTGCCAAGGCACACGATAAGCTTAGGTTGCTTGGTGGGGTGTTCGATGGCACGTTCGTGAATGTGTCGCGCGTGCAGGCCCTGGCGCAACTGCCAGGAAAACAGGAACTCATGGGCCAGCTGGTGGGTACCGTGGCCGCTCCGTTACGCGGGCTGGTGGGGGTGTTACAGGGTAACTTGCGTGGTTTGGCGCAGGTATTGCGCGCTATCTCGCAAAAGCCTTAAGTGGAATATACTAATTATTTTTAGCATTAATTTTTAACGAAATCTTATGTCAGAAGAGAAGAAAGAAGTTCAGGTGCCCGAGAAGTTTCAAAAGATCGTTTCAGAGATTGAGAAGCTCTCGGTTATCGACCTCTCCGAGCTCGTTCACGTGCTCGAGGAGAAATTCGGTGTTTCAGCAGCCGCTCCCATGGTTGTAGCAGCCGCTGGTGCTCCAGCCGCCGCTGGCGCAGAGGAAGAAAAGAGCTCCTTTAATATTGAGCTCACTGAGTCCGGGGCCAATAAGATTAATGTTATTAAGGCTCTACGCGAGGTAACCACCTTGGGTCTTAAGGAGGCTAAGGATATGGTTGACGGTGCGCCCAAGATGGTGAAGGAAGGGGCGACAAAGGAAGAGGCCGAGGCTATTAAAAAGAGGTTGGAGGAAGCGGGAGCTAAGGTAGCTTTGAAGTAAGACCTGGCTTGAATAGAAGCATTGCGAAACATAAAAGCACCCCGCCAAGGGGTGCTTTTATGGTATCCGCTTTTACTGGCCGGAGAGAGCGAGGACGGGTATCTGGTAGATTGAGTTACCAGCCAGGAGATAGAGCAGTTTGTTGGGGCCGTCCACCGCCATGGCGGTGACCTCTGCAAGGTTCGGGAAGGTAAGTTGGATGATTAGTTTACCTTGCTTGTCGTAGAGTACGAGGCGGCGGGAGCTTACTTCCCAGAGGTAGAGGTAGTCAGTGTCGCTCGACGTGGAGATGGAAGAAATATCGGTGAGGGGAGGATTCACTGGGGCAAGCTCAAAGTCTTGCTTGATCCCGCGGGAGAATTTTTGTACCTCTTGGGGTAGTGCCACGAAGATATTGCCGTCCACCGTGATCCCGCGCGCGTCCACGAGTTCACCCTGAGAGGCTCTAAGCCAGCGTGTGGGAGTGGCGAACCCGGTGCCCTGGCGGTTTGTACGCCAGATGCTGTTTTTATTCAGGAAGTAGAATCCGCTGCCATAGGGGCCGCCATCAACCAGAGGTATGCCTTGGTTGATGGTAGTGGTGTGTTTGGTGCCGAGGTTATAGAGCGCTTGCTGAGCGCTTCCCACGAGCAGCAATTCGCCTTCAAGCAATACTACTTTGTGTACGTCGCTTAAGTTAGCTGGGTCTTCGGTGGTGTGATCCACCTTACCGTCGGCCGCGAGTTCAGTAACGCGGCCGGTTGAGGAAACAACCAGCGCTTTACCTGCGGCAATTGCCAGGTTGCGCCAGCTTGCACCTTCTGTGAGGGGCGGTAGTTCGCTCCAGACCGTAGGGCTGGAGATTTCGTTCAGGCGTTGCAAGCGGCGCTGCAGGAGTTCAAGGCCTTGGGACAACACCTGCCATTGTTCGTTCCGGGAACGAGAATTGCGGGGCAGAGCGGTAAGCAACCCCTGTGCTTCCTGGAAGAGCGTTTGCGCCTTAGTATCGTCCCCGTAAATGAGTGCCCCCTCAACCGCGGCCTGCCGCTCGGTAAGCTGGGTAACAAGCTCGTTGTAGTACCCGCTATCAACCGTCCGTAGGTGGCTACGGCCAAGACTAACAATGCTCTGAGAGAAGGCAAGTAGCACAGCAAGCCCTAGCACAAGGAGCACCCGCTTGGAATAGGGGAGCTGGCGCCAGCGCGCTAGTTTAGTTTCCAGCCACCAGGCCATGGTGCTCTTGGTGCTCTCACGGTTTCTCAGCCAGGCCAGCTTGTGTCCGAGGTGCTGCAGTTTCATTAGGCTAAAGCGTGTGGACGATGGAGGTTTGGTTATGCCTTCAGTAGCTGACGCTATGGGGGCGTCGGCCGTACTCACAGCAGGGCCCCTACGCCGAACTGCAAACAAATTCCTAAGGTAACCTCCTAGTTTTGGTTGTAAAAGCGAAGCCGTTTCAGCCTTAGTTTGCAGGAGGTGTTCCATGGAGGCGCCGGTACCCATAGTTTGATTTGCCGCCATAAGTGCTAAGCAGATAACTCCCAGGGGTGGGTGTACTCTCAAGCCCAGAACATACTTTTCTATGTCCCGTAAGGCGAGGCCAGGTGGTCGGGCAGTCACTAGTTGCCGTAGTCGTTCACCTGAGAAGTAGTCGGTAAGTTCTGGCGTGGCGAGCAGCAGGCTTTCGCCTGCTAAGAGTGTGCCGGTGATAATCTGTTCAAACGTGAAGTGTGGTTTGGGCGCACCTCGCCGATTAACGGACGAGGCTAGGGCGTTTGAAATTCGTTCGCCATTCACCACCAGCGCATCGATATGTCCAATGCTAGAGAGCGCCAGCTCTTGCCCTTTAAGGTAGGCCAGGGCAAGCTGGTAGCGCGGCGTTAGGGGATTGCCAATCAACCGCTCGCGGGTTACCAGTACGCCATTCACTGCCACAAGCACAGCTTCAAGCGTGGCGTCGGCCGGCTCTTCCGCCACTTTGGCTTGCGACCAAGCACGCTCCAGCTCCGATGTTATAAGTTGTAGGAGCTCTTGCCTTGTTTGCGGTGCCAGGTTGAGTTCGCCTAGGAAGATGAGGGTACCGTGCGGGCTCGGCCACACACTCGCTACCACATGAGACTCACGTGTGGGTAGGGTTAGGGTAGCAACTTTAGTTGTGATAGTGTTTTGCCCGTGCGGCATAAGTATAAGGTAAGCTCAAAACTCAAAAGTACATTTTGGGCCACTGCCTGTCCTGGTGGAGGGGGAACGCTTTACGGCAGAGGTCGAGGTAAGTATACTATAACCACTGAGTCTGTTACATATCTGCTACGGGCACACAGGGCGTGCGTGTAACAGCTATGATACTATTCACACATGCTTGAACAACTCTTTGGTTCACGTACGCGAGTTAAGCTCCTCCGGCTTTTTCTTACCAATCCGACAGTTCCGTTTTATGTTCGGGAGATCAGCCGCAAGGTGGATGAGCAGCTTAATTCAGTAAGACGAGAACTCGCCAACCTGAACCATTTAGGGGTGGTGGAGGTAAGCTCGGAGCAGGACAAGAAGTATTACCGTCTGAACACCGGTTTTGTGCTGGCCGCTGAGCTTAAGGCGGTACTGCTTAAGTCACAGCTCCTCATGGAGCAAGACCTAGTGCGACGGATACGTGAACTAGGGAAAGTGAAGTACCTCGCTCTTACAGGTATGTTCACTGGCGCCAAGCAATCTCCCACTGATGTGTTGGTGGTGGGTAAGGTGGATCGCAGTCTCTTACTGCGCGTGATAGAGCGCTTTCAACGTGAAGTGGGTAAGGAGGTGAACTATACTCTGCTCTCCGCTCGGGAGTACAATGAACGCAGGGGGCTAGGTGATAAATTCCTTCTGAGCATTCTCAATAGCCCACAAATGGTGGTCGTAGACGAACTTAACGAGCCTGATTAGCTTATGGTTACCCTGTGCGTAGTAGGTGCTAAACCACGCTGTTCCGTACCATCCTCACTCGGAGAGGTGGCTGCTCTTTTGAAGCGCGCCGAGCCCGTCTGGGTGGATTTTGATTCGCCCACGCCAGAGGAAGCAAAGCTGCTCTCTGAGGTATTTAAGTTTCACCGCCTCTCCATTGAGGATTGTTTTGATCATGTGCACTATCCTAAAATCGAGCAGTTTCCCAACTACCTGTTCGTTATTTTGCACGTTCTAGAGGTGAGCAATAAACGTCGCCTCACCACCGAGGTTGATTTTTTTCTCACCCCTAAATTTTTGGTTACCGTACATCAAAAGTCCTCGGTTGTTTTAGAGGCGGTGCGTAAACATCTGGTGGATGGCGCTCTGACTGGTTACGAATCGCCCGATATGTTGTTCCAGGCTATCTCCAGCCGGTACGTCGATGAGTACTTACCAGTGCTCGACGAGCTGGATGATCAGATCGATCATGTGGAAGATGCGGTTTTTAAATCGAACCAGGGAGGTGCTGTAGAGAGCACGGCCCTCATCAATCAGTTCCTTATCTCCAAGAAAAAGATTACCACCTTGCGGCGGCTTCTAACGCCGCAACGAGATGTTTTCTCCCGCTTGTCGCGCAACGAGTTCAGTCAGGTTTCCCCGGCCGTGGTGGTATACTTTCGCGATATCTACGACCGGTTATTCCGTATTACCGAGCTGCTCGATTCCTTCCGCGACGTCCTTTCTTCAACTCTGGAGGCGCATCTCTCGGTGGTCTCTAACCGTCTGAACGAGGTTATGAAAGTGCTTACCATTGTAACAGTGATCCTCTTGCCGTTAACCGTGATTACCGGTGTTTATGGTATGAATTTCCGTTACATGCCAGAGCTGGCGCGACACTGGGGCTACCCTTGGGCCTTGGGGCTCATGGTGGTGGTGGCAGGGGGGTTGGTGTTGTACTTTAAGCGCCGGCGTTGGTTGTAGTAGTGTGAGAAAAACGTCAGTCACAGGGTGGTACCTTTACTTGAACGGCGTATCAAGTCGCGATTTGCTAGTGGCCGCACTTTCTCCGTCTGGGAGGGTGATACGGCAGCGGAGTTTTGTCTCTGGGACGCGTACAGAGCGTTTGCTGCCGGGCTTGGCCCGCTTCTTGAGTGTAAACAGGGGTACGCTTAATGGTATTGTGATGGCGCAAGGAGAGGGGAGTTTCAGTCAATCACGGCTCATATGTTCGGTGGCCAACGCTCTGGCCTATGCACACGGAGTACCTCTAACCGCCACGGCTTCATCCTGTTCAGTGGAGGAAGCGGCGCAAGGTCTTTGTCTCAGACAAGAGTGGCGTGATATGCTCTTACCCCATTACTATGGACCGGCGGTAGGGTAGGGTGTGTTGGGCAGCGCGGCCGCTCCTTTGCTGGGGGCGGTTTTTATGTTGCTCTAGTGGGCGCTGTGAATTGCCTTTGTTGCCAGTTCTTGTAGGAGGTATGTTTGACAGGTGTGGTGTAGTGGGGTAAAATGTAATAGTAGTGGTATAAAGTGGATAAAAGTGGGGATAAGCTTCTGAAAATGTGGATAAGTAGGTACGAGGTAGTACTTGTCGATAACTTAACTCCATCCAATGTTTATCGGTGAATATCAGCACGCGCTTGATGATAAGGGTAGGTTACAGGTGCCGGCGAAGTTTCGGGCCGATCTTAAGGTTGGAGCAGTAGTGACAAGAGGGCTTGATAGTTGCCTTTTCCTTTACACTAGACGGGCTTGGGAGGAGTTGGCTAAGCGGTTAGCGGGTCTGCCGTTGGCGCGCGCCAACACTAGGGCCTTTGCTCGCTTGATGCTGGCCGGGGCCATGGATGTGGAGATTGACAGTCAGGGGCGCATCCTGTTGCCGGATTACCTGCGGCAGTACGCTTCCTTGAAACGAGAGGTGATAGTGGCTGGACTGTACAACCGTTTGGAATTGTGGGATAAGAGCCGCTGGCAGAGTTACAAACGTGCGACCGAAAAGGGGAGCGGCGATATTGCCGAGGCGCTGTCGGAACTTGGGGTATAACCGATGGGGGATGGTCTCGTAGTCGTATGGAGCCTCCCCACGTACCAGTTCTTTTGTCAGAAGTCATAAGTGGTCTTAACCTCTCGCCGGGTCAGCATGCCATAGATGGCACGGTGGGAGGTGGAGGGCACACCCTCGCCATCCTGCAAGCAACCGGCCCTGGCGGTAAACTCTTGGCCTTTGATCGTGATCCGGCCGCGCTGGAGGGGGCGCGGCAGCAGCTTAAGGATTATCTTCCTCGCCTTACTTTCATTAACGATTCTTACAGCAAACTCTCGCTCTATGTCGAACGTTACGGGTTTCCTGATGTGGCTGGCGTGCTTCTGGACCTTGGTTTCTCATCAGCTCAACTCGCCGATAAAAGTAGAGGATTTTCTTTCCAAATTTCAGGTCTTTTAGACCTCCGCTACCAGCCCGCTGAGGGTAGCTCGGCCGCCGAGTTGCTGAACACGGCGTCCCGGGCCACTCTCGAGCAAATATTCCGTGAGGGAGGAGAGCCAGCCTGGAGGCGGCTCGCCGAGGCTATTGTGGAGGAACGACGCGCGCATCCTTTTGCCACCACTACCGGTCTCTTAGACCTGGTGATGAAAGTGAAAGGCCGTGGGCACCGTTCCTTACATCCTGCCACCTTGGTTTGGCAAGCGCTCCGGCTGGCCGTGAACCAGGAACTCTCCGAGTTGGAGGAAGGACTCGCCGCGGCAGTGCGCGTTCTGAGCCCGGGCGGACGACTAGTAGTGATCAGCTTTCACTCCGGCGAGGATAGAGTGGTAAAAAATTTCTTCCGGCGCGAAGCGCGCGATTGTCTCTGCCCGCCCAACGTACCCATTTGCCGTTGCGGCCACCAGCGCACTCTCAAGCTCATTACCCGTAAACCATTAGTTCCCAACCCAGTTGAACTCGCCCGTAATCCTCGCGCCCGTAGCGCCAAACTCAGAATTGCAGAACGACTTATTTAATCGCCATTCATTGCTCATCTTAATTCCTCTACACCTAGTATGGTTTTCACACCCAATCACCTTCACGCCACAACTGCCGTTGGCATACCGCCCGCCAGGCGTTGGTTCGTACTTTTTGTGTTCATGAGCTTAGCGGCAGGGGTGTCTGCCTATCTGGCACTCACCAACGCCGTAGCCACCACGGGCTACGAGGTGCAAGATCTCCAGCGGAACTTGCGGGAACTAAAGGTAACGAGCCAAGATCTTGAGGCACGGGGCGCACAGATGCAGGCGTTCAATAGCCCTGAGACTGGTGGAGTCCTCGATGGGTACGTGGTCGTGGAGCGCATTGAGTACCTAGCTTCCACTCCCCAGGTGGGCGTAGCGGTAAAGTAGGGTTTAAACCGCCGTATGGCTCGTTCTCAAGGGCCAACTTCAAGCATTCGAAGACTAGCCGTGGTTAGACTAGTCTTTTTCATTTTTGTGGTTACCTTGATTTTACGACTTTTCCAATTGCAGGTCCTTGACCACGGCTTCTATAGCAAGGTGGCTTCGGGGCAGCATGATCTGTTCGCCCAACTTCTGCCGGAGCGCGGTGAGGTATACATTCAAGACCCTCTGAGCGGAGGATTGTATCCTGTGGCGGTAAACCGTACGTTAGCACTGGTATACGCCGTGCCCAAAGATGTTACCGATTCCGCACGGGCCGCGGAACTGTTAGCGCCCTTACTGGAACTTGACGAAGCCGATCTCGCCGCCAGGCTAGCTAAAACCGAGGATCCCTACGAACCCCTTAAGCACGCCGTGGATGATGAGCTTAAGGCGCGCCTCATAGAGCTTGAGCTAGCTGGCATACACCTAGCGCCGGAAACCGTGCGCTACTACCCGGCGGGCGAGAATTTTGGTCAAGTGGTTGGGTTCATTGGTTTTGTGGGAGATACACGCCAAGGACAGTACGGTGTGGAGCAGTACTGGGAGAGCACGTTAGCCGGCGCGCAGGGGGAGCTGAAGACCGAGCGGGAAGCGGGCGGTGGTGTCATAGCGCTGGGGCAGCGGGAGATCACCCCGGCGGTGGACGGGGCCGACTTGGTACTGACGTTGGATAAGAACGTACAGTTACGAGCTTGCGCGGCTATTCGTAAAGCCGTGGAGAGCCACGGCGCGTTGAGCGGTAGCATAGTTATTATGGAGCCTGCCACGGGGGCTATCCGTGGCCTCTGTGGCGCTCCTAATTTTGATTCCAATTCGTACGCCACAGTGGAAAGTCCCGAGGTATTTGCAAATGTGTCAGTAAGCGGAACCTACGAACCCGGTTCGGTGTTCAAACCCATTACCATGGCGGCGGCATTGGCGGCCGGCAAGGTAACACCCGCCACGACCTACACCGATACCGGTGAGGTGCGTATTGGCCCCGACACCATTCGCAACTCGGATCTTAAGGCGCACGGTGTGCAAACCATGACCCAAGTGCTCCAAGAGTCCCTCAACACCGGAGCTATTTTTGCGCTTAGGCAGGCGGGTGTGGAGACATTCCGTGATACAGTGGAACGGTTCGGTTTCGGACAACTTACAGGCGTGGAGCTGCCCGGTGAAAGCACGGGCAGTCTAGGCGCACTTAGAGAGAAGAACGAGATCTATGCCGCCACCGCCTCTTTTGGCCAAGGTATCACTGTTTCGCCACTCCAGCTCACCACCGCCTTTGGCGCCATTGCCAATAAGGGTAGGCTTATGAAGCCGTACCTGGTGAGCGAGGTGCGTTATGCCGATGGGCGCAGCCACATCACTGCACCCATGACGGTAAGGCAGGCCATACCGAGTGAGGTGGCTACCACACTCTCGGCCATGCTCGTGCAAGTGGTGGAGCAGGGGCACGGTAAGCGCGCTGGTGTACCCGGGTACTACGTGGCGGGTAAAACCGGTACGGCCCAGGTATCCTATGCGGATCGTGCCGGCTATGATCCCAGTAAGACTATAGGTACCTTTGTTGGTTTTGCGCCGGTAGATAATCCCAAATTCGTTATGACGGTGCGCATTGACGAGCCTAAGGGTGTTGTATTTGCCGAGAGTTCGGCTGCTCCCGTATTTGGTGAGATGGCTAAGTTCTTGTTAGAGTACTACCAGGTGCCGCCAGAAAGGACCGAGTAGGATAGAACTAAGAATGGGGGAGTAACTACTAACCGACACAGCTTAGTATTTCGTAATTCGTTCAGTATGAAGTTTTTACTCAAGTTAATTTTGAAACTTCTAGCCAAGGCAACATTGGCAAAGTATTGCCCTAGAATTGTCGGCATAACCGGATCAGTTGGTAAAACCGGTAGCCGGTTGGCTGTAGCGGCCGTGCTGCGCCAGCGTTTTAGCGTGGGTGAACCGGCGAAGAATTTGAATAACGAGATTGGTTTGCCATTAGCTATTTTGGGCGAGCAGGATTCCGGTTATCGCAGTCTTGTCGCCTGGCTGGGAATTTTTGTCCGCGCGTTCAAACAGCTCATCGTTAAGAATTCTACTTACCCCGAGATATTGGTGCTTGAATATGGCGTTGATCGGCCCGGTGATATGGATTACCTTTTGTCGGTTGCTCGTCCAGAGGTCGCTGTGCTAACTGCAGTTTCACCCACGCACCTAGAATTTTTACAAACTGTGGAAGGTGTAGCGCGCGAGAAGGGTAAATTGGTACTGGCGTTGCCCGCCACAGGTACAGCCGTACTCAACGTCGATTACCCCCAGGTAGCTGCGCTCGTAGGCAAGGGGGCCGCCAAAGTGTTGCGGTACGGTAGCGATAATATGGCCAATGTGCGTGCGCAGGGCGTTAGCCTAAGTCAGGACGCCAGTGGCGCCGTACAAGGGGTAAGCTTTCGCTTGAGCATAGAAGGAAGTACGGTGCCGGTGCTTGTGCGCGGTACCATAGGTACTCCAGCGGTGAGTATGGCCATGGCTGGCGCGGCGGTCGGCCTAGCACTCGGCTTGTCCGTGCTCGAGGTTACTCGCGGGTTGGCGGCCTTTGTCCCGCCACCGGGCAGGCTCAGCTTGATTGAGGGAGTACACGGCACCACCATTATTGACGATACTTATAACTCATCACCCGAAGCGGTGCGGGTAGCGCTGTTGGCCTTAGGCGATATGCCGTGCCCGGTCGGTGCCCGGCGTTGGGCCGTGCTCGGGGATATGTTGGAGCTAGGTAAAGAGAGTGAAGTGCTTCACCGTGCTGTGGGCGAAGAGGTGGCTAAGCTTAAGATTGATTACCTGGTAACCGTGGGAGAGCAATCACGAGATATTGCTCGGGGAGCAATTGCCGCTGGCTTGTCCGAACAGAATACCTGGCACGTGCCGGAAAGCAGCCAGGCGGGGAAAACCATTCTGGAGAGTTTATTGTCGGGCGATGTGGTGTTGGTGAAGGGCAGCCAGGGCGTGCTCTGTGAGAGAGTTGTGAAAGATTTGATGGCCGCGCCGCGCCGAGCAGGTGAGCTGCTGGTTCGCCAATCCAAACCGTGGGTGTAGCGCCTTGACTGGCCTAGTTTGTTCACGTATCATTTCTGCCGCGGTCCCATCGTCTAGCCCGGCCTAGGACGACTCCCTCTCACGGAGTAAACTGGGGTTCGAATCCCCATGGGACTACCACAAAACAGCTCACCATTCTTGGTGGGTATTTTTGTAATTCTGCGCACTCTTACGCGGCAGCAGGTTGGCGTGGTAGAATAATTACGTACTTAACCTAGCCAATGATTACCAGCCCCAACGTCGTTAGCCAGACCTCGTCTAACGTCATGGACAAGATTCTGTCCAGTGCGATAGACTACCGCACTTCGGACGTGCACTTTGAGCCCGCGGGCGAGGTGTTCAACGTCCGCTTTCGCGTGGACGGACTTCTTTCCCCCGTGAAGGGGCTCACCGGGTTGCCCCAG
>JAUYKG010000013.1 GCA_030700105.1 Candidatus Veblenbacteria bacterium | reverse complement strand
GCACCATAGCCCTTGCCAAATTGGGGCAGTTGGGCTATTCTAAGAACGCTCTATTCGTCGCGGGGTGGAGAAGTGGCATCTCGCCTGGCTCATAACCAGGAGATCGCGGGTTCAAGTCCCGCCCCCGCAACCAGGAATTTTGTTACGCGGCGCGTTGGCCTGGACTGGCCACGCGCTGTATGGTATATAAATCTGGCGTGGCGGGGTAGCTCAGTCGGTTAGAGCGAGGGACTCATAAGCCCTAGGTCGTGGGTTCGATTCCCACCCCCGCTACCACAAGAGATTTCTCACTACGAGAAGTCTCTTTTAGTGTGTAGATAAGCCCTAGTCTGGCGGTTCCAAATCCTACCCCCTTTTTATATGGCAAACCCTCCGGAAACAGTAACTTTTGGAACCGAGGGCGAATTTGAGGCGGCAAATCAAACCACTGCCTGCCGAGGTTGCGAATAAAGTTAGTGGCATACGTAAGCGAGCCCTCTATATCAAATTGTTCAATCCTAGACTCATTCACAGATATTTTTGCGGCCGTAATTTCGTTATCTACTTCCTGCCTCCGTTCTAAAAATTCTTCCTTAGTGTACGAGCCATCCTCACGCATTTCGTAGACGCGCTTTCTTTTAGTCTCTAAGAGGGCGAGCTGCCGCTCATACCGCTGTGCTGCTACATCAAACCCTTTGCCCTGCTCCTCCCATAAATCCAAGACACTTTCCTTGAATACGGCCAGCCACTTCTCGTTAGGGGTAATGGTCTCCAAATACCGCAGGAACTCTGCTTCCAGGTCTTTTTTGGCTATGCTCTTGCCAAACATTAAGCACTTTTTATTGTGGCAGTGGTAGTAAAGGTACCGGCCACCGTTGCCGCGGGGAGCACTACCGGTAAGTGGTACTGTGCAGACGGCGCAGATAACGGTTCGCCGCAACGGAAACTCTGGGTTGTACCTTTCTCTCTTAGCGAGCCTGGCCTTACCCGAACGGACAAACTTGATTTGCGCCATTTCCGCTTTGCTTATCATGGCCTTGTGTAAACCATCAATCTCTTCACCAGTCCAGGGATTAACCAAGATGCCAGCGTAGAATGGCAGATACCTGCCCAGCACCCTATCAACGAATTGGTTTTGGGTTTTCCGACCACGCGCTTCCTTAAATCCCCACGTGTCCATCAACCCTGCCAGCTCAACCTGGGAACACAGCCCCTTGGCGTACTCCTTTAGCGCCCGCTGGATGATAGGGAACAGCCGCTCGTCAGGCTGGTCTGGTAGCAGCTTCTTTTCCCTTCGCCGAGTCCAGTTACCAGGCTTGTAGCCAGGCGGCGGATTCCACGGCCAAACGCCTTGCTTTAATCTGGTGAGCATACCGTCGGTGCAGCGCTGTTTCCGTATGGCATTATCAAATTCAGAACTGCCCGCCAACATAGTTTCAAAAAACTTTCCAACCGGGCTGTTCCCTATAGGTTCACTTACTGAGTGCAGTGTCACGCCGTAATCAAGCAGTATTTTCCTTACGTAAAAGTGGTCCTCGGTATTGCGGGCAAACCTATCCACTTTGGCTACAACGAACGCCTCAACCTTGCCCTTGTTCTTTCTACAAAACTCAATAGCTCTTAGGAATTCTGCTCGTTCAGCTGTTTTGGCCGAAGCCCCCTCCTCACGGAACAAAGCCAGCACCTCAATGCCTTTATCCTTACAGTAGTTGCGACAAATCTCTTCCTGAAAATCCAAGGAAGTACCTTTCACTTGTTCGTCGCTTGATACCCTGGTGTAGATTATGCCTTTCATAAAAACCTAAAGGGACGGTCTGGTTGACCCAACCCTACTAACCCACGAGGAGCCAGTATTGCTGGCAGACCGCCCCTTACGGGCAGCAATAGGCAACAAAAAGGCCTCGTGGAAGTGTTTTTAGGGAGGGTCAACATAGGTATTATAGCTCTTTCTGGCTTTGAATAGAAGCCTCTTGTGGTAAGTCCGCTTCAGTTATTTGAGCATACTCAACTATAGCTTGTTTAGCATCACTTGAGAGATATGGCCTATGAATGAGCTTTGAAAGTCGGCGTATCTTCCGGCTTGGCTGACTGTAGTGCAGCTTGCAACAGGTGCGACACAAGGGTTGTGTCCTATGGGAGTTATAGTAAAGATATTTCACTCGACGTTCACAGCCGTTGCATAGGAAATAGCATAGGTACCCCTTGCCTAGATTTGAAGGCACAAAATCAACTTCCTGCCCGTACCATTCACTAAAACCGTTGTGAATATCAGCAAGCGATTTGAAATAGGCAGTAGCACCAACCTTGAGTAATCCTTTGACTCTAAGGGCATCACTGGATGACGCTATCGTGACCGTTTGGCCTTCAATGTACGATAGTTCTCCCAAAAAGGCCGCTAGGTATCCCTTGCTATTAAGCCGCACCCATTCTTGAACTTTATTTGTTCGGTCGCCGTACATAATCGCTAGTAATCGCTAGAGAATTTAGAACGGTATATCTTCTCCCACTAGTTCATGAGACGCAATTTCATTGGATACCCCACCCTTGCTACCACTATTGTTTTGTGGCTCAGGTATAGTGGTTGTTGTAGTGGGGTAAATAAGTAACTTACGTTTATCGGACGGGTCAGGCTCCTGGGTGATTAAACCAGCAGTTTCGAGCATGGGTAGTATTTGCTGGCGAAGCTGTTGGCTATCCACCATGCGGCCGTAGACTTCATAGTGCTTCTGACTTACATCTTGTCGGGTTAGGCCCTCCCCTAGGGCTTGTTTTGTCTCCCAGGCGGGTATTATGACTTCGTGATAAAGTTTGTATATGTATGGCGGCAAGTTGAGTTCCTGGCTCTCGGAAATCTTATCCCATAATGCAAAGCCCTCCTCTACGTCATCCTTGTTTGCGGTTATCGTGAATTTATCTCGCTCCCGCCACCAAAAGTTGAGCAGGGTTAGTGCCTTAATGATGGCGAGCAACCTACCTACATCGCGTTGGTGTCGGGGCTTGAGGAACTTCCGCTGTTTCAGGTAGCGCTCAGAGATTTTTTCAGGTTCTGTGAGCCTTATTTCCTCAATGCCAACCTCCTTAATGGCTTGGATTCGTGCCTTGAGTAGGTGGCGGTTTAGGTTGCCGTCGAGCCAAGACTTGTAGCTGTCGTTATCAGCCTCTTTGCGAACCTTCTCTTGGACGCCCTGGCGGATTTTATCCTGACTGACCTCTGGGCTAAGGAGAAGGAAACGTGTACCCTCCTGCTCGTCAATTTTAAGACCTGCAGTACAGAAGATAACTGCCGGATAGCCGTTGATAATTACAGTTTTTGTGCGATTACCACCCCGCTGGTTCTTATCGGTGATTTTGGATGTCATCTGCTTCTGGTCGTGAGACAACAACGAGCGTAGACGTTCAAGCAACAGATTGTGTGGTTGGTCCAGAAATATCAGTATCTTTCTGGATAAGTCAACCGTAATAACGTTAGTTTCCTTGTTATAGTCGCCCTGTTCGTGAAAAAATGCAGTCGGCGAACAGTTGCCTAACTTTATCACGTCTTCATCAGGAAACAGCGAAGCGATTTGGAGTGGTATAAAGCTCTTACCAGTAGAGGAGGGCGCGTTGTAACTTATGTTGAACTGGGCATTATCAGTGTAGGCTGACAGCTCACACAGGAACGTTACTACCTTGTTCTGCTCATCTTGCTTAATAGTGAGGCCTAGAATCTCGGCCAGGCTATGGATGCTAAGGGGCTGAAATTGAGTATCGCTAGTAATTGCCATAGTAATGAAATGAGTTGATTAAGGCTTAGTTAGTTCGTCCTTCCTTTCGTTCCTCCACTTCTCAAACACCACTTCGACCAAAGCACGGAATCCATCACGGATTTCTTCCACCTCTGCGTCTGAGAGAGTAGGGTCATCTAGCAACTTCCGTGTTGTTTCAACGCTCAGCATAACTACCCCTCTCCATATAGCCGCGTTTTGACAGCACGGAGTTTTTGAAAATAGGCCTGAGCGTCTACCTGTAACTGCCCGTTCCAATAGGCATCAATCAGCTCATTGAGTTTGTCATTTTGCTTGAATACGAATTGGGCTTTCGGTTGCTCGGTTAGCCGGTCTATAGCCTCCAACGAATAAAACAAAGCCAAGGCAGCAGCTAGCCCTAGGTCAGTGGTCCGGTAAAACCTTTCGACATCTAAATTAGTAGTAATCATAAAACTCACCGCCAGTTTAACTTGGCGGTGAATAGTACGAAACTACACTTAACTATACTAGTTATCTGTAACTGGACCCATATGTTATCGTTGTCGAGAGCGATGGATAATCGTTTTGATTAATGCAGTCCCGTCTTTTGATTGAGTAATACTTTTACTGAGCGATGGATATTCACTAATCATAATCTTAGCTATGTAGGCTTCCTTGCTTTTATAGTTGATTCCATACGTTCCGTACTTTTTCTCTAGTTGAGCCCTAGGTATGCGACTTAGTTTAATAACAAGGTAGTCCCTCTCAGGATTTTTACGGAAACGAAGACGCTGATACTTTCTGGGGTGTAACATTTTGTAGAATGGGTTTTCCTGAGCGGATTTAATTTTATTAGCGGTGATACTGATAAATTCTTTTAGTTCATCGATTGGAGTATGTGGCCCAATTCTAATTATTAGCCCACCCGGGGTAGCTTCAAAACTACAGCCACTTAAATTAACTTCATTTAATACTACATCAGTCGCCTTGCCCTCGCCGAATACAAGGTAAAAAATGAGTAATTGCTTAAAATCATCACCTAGTGGATATAAAGCATTGGCACCCTTGATAAATTCTGATACAACAGGCCAGTTTTTATCCGCATGTTTACCATAAACCAGCTCGGAGCCATATTCCCAATCAGAATCGGGCACACCTTTTGATGGGATACCAAGTAGCTTCCTGTATTTTTCTACCAGTGGTTCAAAATCTGGATGTAGACGAAGTTGGACCCAGGGTTCGTTTCTCTTCTTTGCTAGTTTCATAGTAATTTAATGATGGAGCTAACCCCTTGTAATTTAGACCATTTTGGGGTAAAACAAAAGCACAACTGAATTGCCTAAACCTCCCGGCGTTGCTGTGGGGCATGGCACAAAAGCCACGGACATACTGAACCCATCGTTCAGGCTCCATGTCCGTGGTCTACGCCCGAAAGGGTGTAGGAGACGAAAGTCTCGGCCTGGCGGTGGGCTTTGTGTTTTATGACTAACATGTAGTTTAATCCCTTAATCCATTCCATATGAAAAAAATCATATATTTATTACTTGTAGTGATTGCGCTACTTGGTATAGGTATTTATGCGTTAATTAATAAACCCAATGGGCCCACACCGCCTCCGTCCTTTCTAGACGAAACTACAGAGTGCATTATTAAAGGTAATATAAGTAGTTCTGGAGAAAGAATTTATCATGTCCCAGGTGGAAGTTTCTACGACCAGACAAAAATTGACACCTCAAATGGTGAAAGATGGTTTTGTTCTGAAGAGGAAGCTAGACAAGCTGGTTGGCGTAAATCACTACGATGAGCTTCGTACGTATTTACAGCCTAATAGCAGCCTTCTTTGTTTTAGTATTGAGTTTTATCCTAGGGTCTCATTATTTCTTATCCAATGAAATCAATGAGCTGCGCCGAGTTGTAGCTGCTGACCTAAACACACTCAATAATAGGATAGGTAATTCAGGGGCTGAAGAAGCGCCCGTAGCTACGCCCCTAGAGACACCTGAATACGGCCAGCTGATAAGAGTTGCTAGAGTCATTGATGGCGATACCATACAACTAGAAAACGGGGAAAGGTTGAGGTACATAGGCATAAACACGCCTGAAAAGAACGACCCCAGGAAACCCGTCCAATGCTTTGCTGAACAAGCTAGTGAAAAAAATAAGGAACTAGTTGAAGGCAAACAAATTAAGTTCTATAAGGACGTCACTGAACGCGATAAGTACCAGCGCCTACTGGGTTATGTTTATTTGGAAGATGGCACATTTGTTAACCTTGAGATGGTGAAGACAGGGTACGCCTTTTCCTATACTTATTCACCAGATATATCGAAGCAGGATGAATTTACAGAAGCACAGGAACTAGCCAGGACGCAGAAGTTGGGGCTCTGGAGCGGGTGTCAGGTAACTGAAAATACTAGTGGTCGTTTAGAGACAAATCCAATCAGCGATTGACGCAATGGGCTTTAGACTGCTATACTGTTAGTAGTTCTTTTACTTACTGAAGTAGTCCGCGACTTATCACGGACCGTGCATGTCTTTCGCCCCAGAGGGCGGATAGGCGACTTGGGAAATCTGCGAGAAGCCAGATGTCATGCGCGACTGACCCTAAAACGGTTGGGAGATTTCATCCAGTTTGTCGGACTGGATTAAATCTCTTGGCCGTTTTTCGCTTTTTAATCAAAATTATATGAATAAATCAATTGCACCAATCATCCATGTCGGCTTTGTGGTGGATGAGGCCGCTGCCACCTATACCGCTTACCTCATCAACCCTACAGACTACAGTTATTCGGCCATCCGCGTACTTACCGGAGCATTCCAAGGAGACGAGGACATTTTAATTGAGACTAGCCGACAAATTCGCGATTTAGGCCCGCTAGCGCCGCACTCAGCCAGCTTACTGGAGAACTCTGATATTGATGGTTTAGAGTTTGTCATCTGGTATCACCTTGATTTGTGGATAGCGCAAACAGCGCCGCCCATACTCTTGCAGTTCAGTCTGCCTAAATATCACTGGCTTACACTAAAGGACTATAAAGAACGGTTAAATATCCTGCCAGTTCTGAACCAGCAAGGCTATAGAATTGACCTAAGCGAGCGACAGGATAATCTGTCTATTGAAGCCGAGCATCTTGCTTCCATACCGACCGCGACATGGGGAATGAAAACAATACACTTTACACCGCGAGTACGGGCCGCTCTGGATAAAGCAGAACAACTTCACAAAGGACAGACCAGGAAGAGTCTCGCCATCCCTTACATTACGCACCCTATCAATGTGGCAACAATTGTGGCCGGTTACACGCTAGATGAGGATGTGATTATTGCTGCGTACCTTCATGATACGCTGGAGGATTGTGATTACTCCCTTGTGCAACTCAAGCACGAATTCGGCGAGAGGGTCGCCAGCATCGTGGCTGAAGTGACCGAGGATATTGAGCTCAAACACCGCCTAGGGAGCAGGGCTTCATGGCAGGAGCGTAAACAAAAATACCTTGAACATCTCAAAGTAGCCAGCCAAGAGGCGCTACTGGTGGCCACGGCCGACAAAATCGATAATCTAAATACCATGAGTGCGGCCTACAAACTCAAGGGAGCTGCAATCTGGGAAGCATTTAGCGCTTCGCCTGATAAGCAGTTATGGTTTTACGGCCAGGTACTAGCTTTGCTTAGGGAACGCTTAAAAAGTCCTATAGTTGATGAATTGAAGCAGGCATATCGAAAAGTTGAGGCAATTCTGATAAAATAATGGTAAGTTTCATGACTTGTATGTTACTACTAGAAAAAATTAGGATGATGGCTAATAAATGGTTGAAACAAAAGACAACGATTGATTTTTCCGATTGGCTAGTTGCCACCCTCTTTATATTGGGAATAGTAGCCATTCTTTATTTGGGTGGTACAAACGACATCAAATCTGCTATTTCCGCAAGTGTATTATGGTTCACGGCCATAGTTATTATTCAGTATACGAAGGAAACTCATTGGCTTAAGCAAGTGGGTATTAGACAACTCGAATTTATGAAACGGCCGGTAATAGTTATTTCTAAAGATGAGGTCTATGGTCCCTATTCGGTTTCTCTAAAAAATATAGGGAAGGGGCCGGCGTTAAATATCGAGCTTCGTATCACGCAGTTGCATCACTCTGGTGGCTATACTAATTTGGGCAATTTAGATGATGGTGATTTCAGGCGACTGTTCAATTTGGGAGAGGGTGATAATGAAAGTACCGGGCTTATGGATAAAATACATACTTATGTTGAGGCGCAAGGAGATGGATTTAAGCTTGGAGTCCGTGACGCCTTCGCCATTATCGCTACCTATACAGATATCGGTAATAAGTCTTACTATACAATTTCTTTAATGAAGGTGGTTCCAAAAGAGCATAACTATACACTTAAAACAACTAAGACTGGCAGTTTTGAAACTGGCGAGTTAGAAAAGTATTTACCAACTGATTTACATTTATAAATTATTGATTGGGCCAAGAGGAATAATAAATTACCTGACTTATGAACGCCATTAAATTACAAGGTGGTAATTTTATCTGCCTTACGAAAAATGAATACCTGCTTTTATTTAAGGAACAGGCATACAGACAACTAGTATCAGAAATGGCCGGGCGTGGTTACACACTTGATGATTTGCGTGATAGTAAAGAAAAAATGATAGAAGTATCGGGTGCCGTATCAGATATGTTAGAAAAAAATAATGACCAGAGTGAGTTATTTGGTGCATTTTATGTATTTCTTAATTTTTATGGAGGAGACAGCGAGGTTTGTTTGGAACTAAAAAATAGTTTCAATCCAAGAAGGGACCGAGTTGTCAGCCTTAAAGGATTGGTTGGGGTTTTAGAAAAAAGTACGCCAATAGACTTTGTCGTAAAATCAAAAGATGGCGTTAGGTTATTCCAACTTAAAAGGTATAGGGGAAAATTAGATACTGATGAGTTATTTAGATTTGTAAAGGATAAATTGGCGCATTATGGCAACGATTTGGGCCATACGAATCTCCTTATTATTTTACAAACAGGAGGTGATATATCAGAAATAAACTTTGAGAGGCTAAACGACCTATTTGTCAAATCAGAGTTACCAAACAAGACTCAAGTATTGATTGCCTATAACGAAAATAACAAGTTATACGTTATTAACCAGGTCTATCCAGGTCTTACTACTTCAAGAGTACCGTTTCCTCTTAATTACCCTGAACTCGTGGGAAATTACAAGGCGCGAAAGGATAATTTGGGTACATAAAATTATAGTGGTACGTAGGGTGGGGCCGCCAAAAAACCGCATATCTTTGCGGCTCGTTTTGGTGGTTTTTGTTATGCCCTCGTAGCTCAATGGATAGAGCAGGCCGCTTCTATCGGCAAGGTTGGGGGTCCGATTCCCTCCGAGGGCACCACGCTCGGCCATAAGTTTGATTTGCCTCGCTTTCTCTTGGGCTGTCTAAAACAATAGTGGCCTGAGGGGTGGGGTAGTTCTAAGCACCGGGCAACAATACCACATCGGCCTGCTGTAACTGCTGCCAAACCTGCAATTCCTCAATAAGCTGGTTCCAACTGGCTCTCACGAGGTCTACCAGATAAAAATACCTAACCTTGTGTTGGGTGTTTTTATCTGGTAGGTGTGGAAGTGTGGGAATCGAAGGGCGTGAGAAACCACGCCGATGGCGGGGTGAGTGTAGCGCCCCGGCTGCGAGTCGGAGCGAGCAGGATTCCCCTGCCTACCGCAGGCAGGCACCCCCGCTACCAAGACAACCTGTTCTACGCGACCGGAAGGACCAAAAATATGATAGAGTTCCAGACTCTAAAGTTTATTATCAGCTCCAATTGCTTCCGAAACATTGCTAAAGCCGTCCACACGAAGCAGCTTTACCAAGCCTTGGTTAATCTCGCCAATCACCTGCGGCCCCTGATAGACCATACCGGTAATCATTTGAATAAGCGATGCGCCCAGGCGGATTTTTTTATAGGCATCTGCTGCCGTAAACACCCCGCCGCACCCCACAATCACATACTTACCCTGCGTGCACCGATACATGTAGGCTATTAAACGGTTAGCCAGCGGTTCCACCACCTTGCCACTTAAGCCGCCGACCGCGGGCACTACAGCATCTTTTATATTCAGATTAGCTCTATGATTAGTTAAATTAGTACAAACTATGCCATGTACGGTGTGTCTGTTCAATACGGCAATCAGAGCTTCCAGCTGAGGTTCTGCTAGATCAGGGGATAATTTAACAAACACGGGCTTGCGCGTGGGGATGCCGTCTATTTCGGCAAGCAGCGCATCCAAGCTCGCCGGCTCAGTAAATGGCTGGCCGCCGAATGCATTCGGGCAGCTGATATTGATGGTGGTATAGCTGCCAATGCCGACAAAAGACCGATACGCCTTTACATAATCGGCTATACCGGCTTTGGTCGGTACGGTGTCAGGTGAATTGGTTTTGGCAATGCTGATGCCCAGGGGTATGCCAAACACACGCCCCGCCAACCGCCGCGCTATAGCCCCGGCCCCATCATTTTTTAAACCGTAATTCACGACCAGCGCTTGCGATTTTGGTAAACGCCATAAGCGTTGTTTGGGATTGCCAGCACATGGTTCACCGGTAACCGAACCTACCTCGGCAAAACCAAAACCAACCGCCGGCAGAATATCAGTAAGCTCAGCGTTCTTATCAAACCCAGCCGCTAAACCGACGGGGTTGGAAAAATGAATTCCCAGAATATCCTGCTCCAACATCGGTGAACTGAATACAAAGAGCTTTTGTACAGCCGCACGGCTGAAACGGTGTGCGCCAAGGATTTTACCAAAGGCTAAAATATGATCATGGACAAATTCCGGATCTAAACGAAAAGCCACCGGCTTAAAACCATATCTATACAAACGAGCAAATAAACTCATACTTACATAATGCTATTAATCTACTCCCAGAGCAACCATCCTGCCGTTGGTAGCCTCGGTAATTTTTATTCCTTCTCCAGCTTGTGGGAAGCAAAGGAAACAGTTAACGCAGCTCGGTAAATAGGAGGCGTTTAATACCGGCGGTATAGTCCTTGTTCGCCAGGTAATCGTGCACAGCTGCCAATAGGACCTCGTACGGGTACCGGTTATCTTTACCCATATCTGTGCCTGGGTCATTAGTAATAAATTCACCGCTGGCATCGTCGTAGCCGGTAATAACAATTACATGGTATAGAGGACCCGGGCTGGTGTAGTTGGGGTTATTGAGCAACGGTGCATACACCGGTGCAATAATAGGGTGGTTGGCAGCCAGCTCGGCTTTAATCATAGCTAGGCTAGGCTCGGTTACCACACGCGCCTGCCAAATTAAGTCACCACTGTTTATAATTTCCGCCACACGTTCAAGCGATTCGTCTTGGGAGGCCGGCGCCGTTTCTTTTTTTAATTGAAAAACCGCTAAAATTTGTTCCCGTGCTTTTTCTATGGTAAGGTCTTCGTCTTTGTAAAAATTTTGTACCATCACAATAGAAGCTTCCTCGCAAGCGTTTTGCCAGGGCTCTTGCCAATCGCCCTCGGGCGCTTGGCTGGTAAAGGGTACAGTATTTTCTTTGCTTGCCGGCAAAATACGCCCCACTATAAAGTTTGTCGCCACGGCCGCAAGGCCCAATAAAGCAATTACGCCGCAGCTGGCTAGTACCATTTTTCTTGAAAAAAGCATATGATTAGTTAATTGTAGCATCAATAAGGAGGAGTTCCAGAATAGAGCCTATTTTTTGGTAAGGTAAATGATATTCACATTCTCTGATATACTTAGGGTGATATATTGAAAGTGTATGAATGTTTATTGGATAAAATATGGAACTAGGCCAGTTCAGCCAGGTTAGAATTTACAGTGTTCCCCATGACAAAGTACATACTCCACGGAGGAGAGACGGGTTTACCCAATGAACACAATAAGGCCTTTTACCAGGAATGGGTGAAGGACTTTCAGCCTGGCATTATTCCTACCATTCTCCTAAGTTACTTTGCTCGCGAAAAGGCCGAGTGGCCAAAGCTAGAGCAAGAGGACAGGGAACGGTTTGCCAGATACACCAACAATCGTCAAGTGAGTTTTATGGTTGCAGATAGTAACTTAGATACGCTTCGTGAGCAAATAAAAGTGGCGGATGTTATTTACGTTAGGGGAGGTTCTGTAGATAAGGTGATTCAAGCGTTTACGCCCCTCAAAGATGAACTCTCGGCACTCCTTAACGGCAAAGTATACGCAGGCTCTTCTGCTGGCGTAATGGCCCTTGCGCGATATGCTCTTAGTCCGGAGGAGGATTGGTGCAAAGGCCTGGGCCTATTGCCTGTTAACGTGGTTGTTCACTGGAGTGAGGAATTTAGAAAAAGCCTTGAATCATTTAAAGAGAGCTATAAGGGTGAAGGTGGTGAGTATCTCCTTATTCCAGAAACAGAGTTCATGGTGAGGTAGTATTAGATTCTTATTTAGAAATATACCTGTGGAAATTGAGGACAGGCGCAGCCCTTGCTATTATTACGTATCTATGGTAGTGTAAAAGCCTGTAAATAAAGCTTTGTTGCGGAGATTGGTCGAGTTTCCTAATACCAATAGCAGTTTACAGATTAACTCACTATACACACAGTTACTATGACTGGAACAATCAAGCGTCTAACCGACAAGGGCTTTGGTTTCATTGCCCCTGACGGCCAAGATAAAGACCTGTTCTTCCACTCGTCCGCTCTCGTTGGAGTCGCCTTCAACGAGTTGCATGATGGAGACAAGGTTACGTTCGAGACCGAGGAATCCGATAAGGGTCCTCGCGCCATCAACGTCAACCGCGCCTAAGCGCTGTTGCTAAAAATCACCCCGCCGCAAGGCGGGGTGATTTTGTTTAGCTAAAAGCCGTGCTTGGCGTAACGCCACAAACACGGCTTAAGTATTGTAGTGGTGCCGCGGGAGAGACTCGAACTCTCATGCCTTTCGGCGCACGATTTTGAGTCGTGTGCGTATACCAATTCCGCCACCGCGGCTAGGTTGTTAATTTATCTCGACAGAGTCTCGAGCAAAAAGAGGTGTCTCGTGCCCGCCTGGGCAGCTTTTGCCTGCCCGCCAAAGGCTGTGCCTGCTCGCCTTTGGCCCACTCGCTCATATGTTAAAGCACACCCCATCATAGTGAGCCAGGCGTAAATTGTCAAAGCCTGTAATCGCCCGTATACTAAGGGTGTACTTATGGCGCTTACTGTAGCACTGGCGAACCAGAAGGGGGGTGTGGGTAAAACCACCACCACCGTAAATCTGGCCGCTTACCTCGCCGGCGCCGGCAAACGCGTACTGGTGGTGGATATGGACCCGCAAGCTAATGCTTCAGCTGGTTTGGGTGTGCACTTGGAACCGCAGGACAAGCACGTGTACCACGTACTATTGCAGCCTGAGCTTGCCAGCGAAGCGGTGCGGGTTACGGAACTTCCTGGGCTATCGGTTTTGCCAGCCCATGCGGATTTGGCTGGAGCTGCCATTGAACTCGTGAGCGAAGAGGGGAGAGAGTACCGTTTAAACCAGGCCCTAAGCTCCCTGCGGGCCGCGTACGACTTGGTATTGATAGACTGCCCCCCCAGCCTCGGACTTTTGACCATTAACGCGCTTGCGGCTGCCGACCGTGTACTCATACCGCTGCAAGCCGAGTACTACTCGCTGGAAGGTTTGGGCCAGCTCATGAACACCATACGGCTGGTCCAGGACAGCCTGAACCCCGGCTTACAGGTTTTGGGCGCGTTCGTTACTATGTACGATGGTAGGAATCGTTTGGCTGGTGCCGTGGTGAACGAGCTTAAGGCCAATTTTCCGAACAAGCTTTTTGAGACCATGATTCCGCGCAACATTAAGCTGGCCGAAGCCCCGAGCTATGGGCAGCCGAT
This sequence comes from Candidatus Veblenbacteria bacterium, assembly GCA_030700105.1. GTDB lineage: Bacteria > Patescibacteriota > Patescibacteriia > Veblenbacterales > UBA10138 > JAUYKG01. The sequence continues at coordinate 31,013 of JAUYKG010000013.1, read as the reverse complement.
CGGAGTGTACGACCCTCACTCCCGCGGCGCTGAAGCTTACCAAGCGCTTACTCGCGAATTCCTTAAACTGTTTGAAACTTCTTCGTAGTAATACACATGGCAAAGACTTTTCAACTTGGTCGGGGCTTAAGTTCGCTTATCCCCAGCCGTAAGGCGGAGCCGGAATATCCAGTTGCGCCTGTGGCCGCCGCACAAAAATTGGCGTTAAGTTTAATTGAATCAAATCCCCATCAGCCGCGCCGTCAGTTTGATGACGTCGCCTTGGCCGAGCTGGCCGCTTCTATTAAGAACCACGGCTTGCTCCAACCGTTGGTGGTGGCGCCGCTCGGGGGCGGGCGGTACCAGCTGGTGGTGGGGGAACGCCGCTGGCGCGGCGCTAAACTGGCCGGACTTTCCGAAGTGCCAGTCATTGTGCGTGAGGTTTCTGCCCAAGAGCACTTGGAGCTTGCACTCATAGAGAACATTCAGCGACAGGACCTTAACCCTCTGGAAGAGGCCGCCGCTTTTAGGCGCTTACAGGACGAGTTCGGGTTAACTCAGGAAGAAGTGGCTAAGAGTGTTGGCAAATCACGTTCGCAAGTGGCCAATATCGAGCGTTTGCTCACTTTACCCCTCACCATTCAGGAGGCTTTGCGGGAGGGGCGCATAACTGTGGGGCACGCCAAGGTGATTTTGAGCTTGGGAAGCCCGGCTGAGCAGGAAAAATTTTTTACCACGGTAGTGCGACAAGGTTTGCCGGTGCACCTGGCCGAGCTGAAGGCCCAGAGCGTGCGCGTGCGTACTCACGAGCGCACCAGACACCCGGGTTCGCCGGAACTACGCGCCTTGGAGCAGCAGCTGCAGGCCAGGTTGGGTACTAAGGTAAGGATACGCGGCACACCCCAGAGCGGAGTGGTGGAGATAGTCTTCTATTCGGCTGAAGAGCTGCAGGAGCTTATGCGCAAGATGAGTGGCTGATGCTACCAGGCCAAGCTATCATAGTAGCCAACCCGCCTCCTTAACCAAAAACTGGCGGGTTTGCTGTTTTAGCTGGCGCGGCGGCTAAACAGCTTTACGAAGGCACTGCGCTTTTTTTTGGTGTAGTTCTTAATGTGGGCGCGTGCCATGTTCGTTTTCACGAACTTAAGCCAGTCCTCGCTCGGGCCTTGGCGGTTTTTGTCCATAATAATTTCCACCAAATCGCCCGAGACGAGTTTGGTTTCTAATGGTACCAGTTTTTCGTTCACGCGGGCGCCCGAGCAATGGTCACCAATGTCGGAGTGTATGTGGTAGGCAAAGTCCACCGGTGTGGCCTCTTCCGGCAGGTCTATAACGTCGCCCTTGGGGGTGAGCACGAAAATACGGTTTTGAAAGATGTCGAGCTTCAGGCTCGCCAGGTACTGCTCGTTATCTACAATGTCCTTTTGCCACTGCAGGAGTTCGGTAATCCATTTTAATTGTTCGGGCGGTAGCTTGAGTTCGGTTCCTTTGCTCTCCTTGTAGTGCCAGTGGGCGGCAATACCGTACTCGGCGTGGTCGTGCATTACTGTATCGCGGATCTGGAACTCTATAATGCGCCCACCCTCGCCGAACACCGTGGTGTGCAAGCTGCGGTAGCCGTTGGGCTTGGGCTGGGCAATGTAGTCTTTAATGCGCCCGGGCAGTGGTTTCCACTTATTGTGCAGCAGGCCGAGCACGTGGTAGCAATCAGCTTCGTTATTCACAATTATCCTTATGGCCACCAGGTCGTACACTTTGGCTATGTCCATGTCTTTGCGTTGTAACTTGCGGTAGAGGGAGTAGAGGTGCTTCACGCGGCCATGTACGGAAAAGTTTGTGAGCCCGCTCTGGGCAAGCAGTTCCTTGAGCTCGGTTATTACCCCGTTTACGTAAGTCAATTGATCCTCCATGCGGGATTTGGTGTGTTCCACCACCCACTGGTACTCGTTGGGGTACACGTAGCGGAAAGCCAGGTCCTCCAGCTTACCCTTAAGCTCGCCAATGCCTAAGCGGTTGGCAATGGGCGCGTAAATTTCCAAGGTTTCGCGGGCTATGCGCTGTTGCTTTACTGGCGGCAGGGAGGAAAGGGTTTCCAGGTTGTGTAGCCGGTCCGCCAGCTTGATAATTACTACGCGCACGTCCTCGGCCATAGCCACGAACATTTTGCGCAGGTTCTCGGCGTAGCGTTCCAGCCCGCGGTACTTGAGCTTGCCCAGCTTGGTAATGCCGCGCACGAGCTTGCCCACGTTGGGCCCAAAGTTTTTCTCCACCTCTTCCAGGGTAACGGCGGTATCCTCGGGCACATCGTGCAGAAGGCCGGCCATAATGGTATCGGGGTCCAGGTTCATCTGTGCCAGGGTGTAGGCGGTCTCCACGGCATGGGTAATATAGTCCGTGCCGTCCAGCCGCTTTTGCCCGGCGTGGGCCTTGCTGGCGAAGTCGTAGGCCAATTCCAGCATAGTTACGTCCGCACCGGGATTGTTCTTATTTACCAGGGTTTTTACGTCCTCAAAGGTAGCCATAGTGTTATTGAACACCCTAGCAAAAAAGCCGGTTTTTTTCAAGGTATAAAAAGAGGACTCCAAGTTAATTTGGAGTCCTGAAAAGATTTTGATATTAACTCATTGTGAGCTTCTTTTTTCGGTTTTCCTTCCACATGAGGAAATATACGTATCCTATAGGTAGAATTGCAACAATGGTCATCCAATTTAATATATGACCATCCACGGTAACTACGAGAAATCTATAGACTAATAGCGGGATAGCTAAAAAGAAGGCGGTTGCTGAGCATTTGTCCTCAATTAGTTTCCTGAGAGGATCGTATGCTCGATCCCTAACAGATTTCATTACAAGGAATATCCATGTTAGCATTACTATAGCTGACGTAATTTGGATTACGTCAAATATCCTTGCAATGAACCAAATATTAATGAAATTTTCCATTTTTTCTCCTTGCCCGTTAATCGACGGGTCCGCGATTAGTTTTTATGTATTTATTTAATTTAATTCCTTCCCACTAATCTGGGGTGGAGCGGGCTGCCTTTGCCCTTGCGAGCGACAGACCAAGAGCCTATACACTAGCAGCCGTCAGTTCAAGAACCAACGAAAAGCTATGATAAGCTCCTCCTCCCCTCCCAGGTGAGTGGGAAAGAAGCTACGACTATTAACTTTTTAAAGTTCAAATAACATATAAACATAGCGCAAAACAGGAGTTTTGTCAACCCTTGAGGAACACATGCCTAAATTACCCTTAGCTATGGGGGTTCCACGGCACTAAGTTAGCCACTTCTCTAGAGAAGTGGCGCAAGAGTCGCCGCCTCGGTCTCCAGGCCAGGCAGTGCTCGTTGTGCTCGCTGGCAACCGCTATGCGCAACCGCCACAGCACGCGGTTGCCGGGCGCTCGCACATCTTCCGCTCTGCTCTGGCCTTTCGACAGGGCGGCAAAGTGGTTCAAGGACTTATATAAATAAAAAGCCAACCCAAACAAGGATTGAGCTTTATACTACTTGCTACTCCCTACTTACTACTAGCTTTTCCTCGTCGGGGGCGCTTGGGGGCAGCTGCTTTCTTGGTTAGGAGCTCCACGGCTTCTTCTAATGTTACACTTTTAGGGTCCGTGTTCTTGGGTACGGTGGCATTCAGTTCGCCGTCTGTAACATAGGGGCCGAAGCGGCCGGCTTTCACAGAAATCTCAACCCCGCTCTGGGGGTGCTTACCCAGTACAGCAATGGTGCCGCTCTTGGGGAGTTCGGTGCGGAATATCTCGAGTGCTCGCTCCAAGCCTATGGTAAGCACATCGTCCGTTTCCTTGAGCGAACGGTACCCTTCACCCCGTTTAATGTAGGGGCCGAATCTACCGAAGCCAGCTAACACTTCTTGCTGGGTTTCAGGATCCGTACCCAGGGAGCGTGGCAGTTCTAAAAGTTTCAGCGCTTGCTCCAGCGTGACTTCGTCGGCTGTGGTAGAGCGGGGGATAGCCGCGAATTTTGGCTTTTCCTTGTCGTCACCGCTTCCTAGTTGTATGTACGGGCCGTAACGTCCGATGCGCACCTTTACGTCCTGGCCGGTTTTGGGGTCTGTACCGATGATGCGTTCCTTCATTACGTCGCTCCGCTTTACCTCCTTTTCCTTGGCGGTAAGGTGTTCTTTGAACGGTTCGTAGAATCCGCGTACTATCGGCACCCACTCGGCTTTGCCCTCGGCAATGTCGTCGAGCTCGGTTTCTATTTTAGCCGTGAATTCGTAATCCACCACCTCAGGGAAGTGCTCTACCAAAAGATCGCTCACCAAAAGCGCCAGATCAGTGGGCTTAAGGCGCCGCTCGAAGCGCTCCACGTACCCACGCGTGATAATGGTGCCTATGGTAGGGGCGTAGGTGGAAGGGCGGCCAATGCCGTGGCTCTCTAGGATTTTTACCAGTGAAGCGTCCGAGTAGCGCGCCGGCGGTTCGGTGAAGTGTTGTTCTGGCACAAGCGTACTGAGTTTTACTGTTTCCCCATTCTCCAGGGCAGGCAGGATGGTATCTTGGCGTTTTTCCTCCCACACCTTTAGGAACCCATCGAACGTCAGAGTGGAACCGGTGGCGCGGAAAGAGGCGCGGCCGCCGACAATGTTTGCGCTCACCCCTTCGAATTCAGCTTCGGGTAGCTGGCTGGCTACAGCCCGGCGCCAGATGAGGTTGTAGAGCTTCCACTCGGGTGGTTTCATATCCGCCTTGATCCCATCGGGGTGGCGCGTGACGTCGGTTGGGCGAATAGCTTCGTGCGCCTCCTGCGCGTTCTTTGATTTGGTGACGAAGCGCTTGGGCCCGCGTACGTAGCTTTCACCTAGAGACTGTTTAATGAACTGCTGAACTTCTCCTAGGAATTTATCCGCCAGGGTAGTGGAATCGGTGCGCATGTAGGTAATGAGACCTACTGAACCTTCGGCGAGGTCTATACCTTCGTACAAGCGTTGGGCCAGCAGCATGGTTTGCATGGCCGAGAACCCCAGGCGCCGGTTGGCGTCCTGCTGCAGGGTAGAGGTGGTGTATGGTGCCAGCGCAGAACGCTTGTTCGTTCTCTTTTCCACGGATGTAACCGACCATTGTGCCACCTGTTCAAGTTCTTTTACCAGGGCGTGTGTTTGCGCTTCGCCAGTGAGCCCGAACTTATCCAGTGGTTTGCCATCGAGTTCATGTAAGGCGGCTTCGAATGTGCTGTTGCCGCGCGTGAAGTTGGCACCAATAGACCAGTACTCCTGCTTTTGGAAGGCTTGTATTTCCCGCTCACGCTCCACAATTAGCCGCACGGCGGCAGATTGCACACGCCCGGCCGACAAGCCGCGTGCCACCTTTTTCCATAGGAAGGGGGAGAGTTCATACCCCACCAGCCGGTCCAGCACACGTCTGGCTTGCTGGGCGTTCACCAGGGAGAGATCTATCTCGCGGGGGTGTTCCAGCGCCTGGCGTACGGCGTGTTCGGTGATCTCGTGGAAGGCAATACGCTTTATGGACAAGGAGCGCTGGCCGAGCAGTTGGGCCAGGTGCCAGGCAATGGCCTCGCCCTCGCGGTCTTCATCGGTGGCAAGGTAGAGGGTGTCGGCAGTTTTTGCTTTGGCCTTAAGCTCGGCAATGGCCTTCTTGGCTCGCGGTGGTTCAATGTACTGCGGTTCAAAATCGTGCTCAACATCCACACCCAACTTTGATTTGGGCAGGTCGCGTACGTGCCCCATGGACGAGGTTACCTCGAACTCAGCGCCCAGGAACCGGCCGATGGTCCGGGCTTTGGTGGGTGATTCCACGATGATAAGATTGCGTGCTGGCATAGCGTACGTTGGTTGTGTGAGTGTAAACAAAGTTGTTTATAGCACACCCCGCTTACGCTTGGCAATGCGGTGGCGCCTGGAAGCGCTTTTAGACCACTCGTATGTACTGCTGTCCGCCCACGTCTCGCAGGTAACCTTTGAGCTCCAGGAGTGTGAGCTGGGGAGCGAGCACGCTTACGGGAAGCTGTAGGTTGCGAGCCAGGTTATCGAGGTGAATAGGTTCGCGTGGTATGGCTTGAAGCAGCTGTTCCAGTTCTGGTTCTAGGGTTGGGAGCGCTACTGTGGCGGCTGGGGCCAGCCCGAACACGTTCAAAATATCCTCGGCCGAGGTGACCAGGTGCGCGCCTTGTTTTAAGAGCTCGTTGGTGCCGGCGGCGGTGGGGGAGGTAATGTTACCAGGCACAGCAAAGACCTCGCGGTTCGCTTCCAGGGCGTGTTTGGCGGTAAGGAGCGCGCCTGAGCCTGGGGCGGCTTCAATTACTAACGTGCCGCGGCTTAAACCAGCGATAATGCGGTTGCGGTAGGGAAAGTTCTGTTTCAGAGGCGCGGTGCCGGGTGGGAATTCCGACAGCCACAAGCCCCCATGTTGCACGATGTCGTGAGCCAAATGGCGGTTGGCAGTGGGGTACACTTCATCCAAGCCCGAGGCCATTACCGCCACAGTGCGGCCACCCGCTTCTAAGGTGGCGCGGTGCGCGGCGGTATCAATGCCATAGGCTAAGCCTGAGATAATAGTGAATCCGCTACGCGCCAGTACCGCGACCAAGTCTTTGGTCGTGCTGAGCCCATAGCTCGTGGCTTGCCGTGTACCCACTACTGCCAAGCCCGCCCCCTCGAGTGTTGCAAGGTCACCGCGAGCAAAGAGCAGGGCAGGTGGATCGTAAATCTCTTTTAAGAGCTTAGGGTAGTGTTCGTCGGTTATGGTGATAAGCTGGAGCCCTAGGCGTTCCACCTCGCCCCAGCTCTGCGCTACATCGGTCGTGCGCCGGTGTTCAAGCAGCGCCTCCACCACCCCCACTTCCAGCCTGGCGTGTAGGAGTTCGCTTCGGCTCGCTCCCCAAACCTGGCTCATGGTAGGAAAGGCGCCGCGGAGCAGCGCAAAGCCCTTGGGCCCAAGCTTAAGGCAACGGGTCAGAGCCAGCCAGTAGGGCAATTCGGGGTTTTCGCTTGACATAGGCGGCAGGGTGTTGTAGAAGTGTATATGCTCGTTCTGGTGGCGCCGCTCGGTGCCAGGAGGGCGGCGACCTCAGATTCTTAACACACCTCGTCCGCCTTTAGCAAGCCCGCGAGGTATAGCAAAAAACCTATGGATGAGTTTGATGATATTGAGCAAGGTTCTTTCGGTTCAGGATTTAGCTCAGGGAATAAGAAGTACCCTGACACCTGCCCAGACTGCGGGGCATCGAACCCTGAAAATTCTAAAAGTTGTCCTACTTGTGAAAAAGAATTTGAACCGATAATTCCAGAGGACACAGACAAGGTGGAAGATGAGCTAGATTAAGATGCAGCACCGTTGTAGGTACAGAGACTGGCGCTAAGGAGATGTTGCTTTAAATCACAGGTACGTTAGGGTATTTAGCAAACCACCCCGCAGCACTGCGGGGTGGTTTTAGTTTTGTAGAAGTTTCAGGCTTTGCTTAAGCCAGGGGATCCAAGCTCCAGCCGCCAGGGGATGTTCGGCTTGCCAGATTGATTCCACCTTGTGCCAGGTATCATCGAATTCGGTGAGCCGGGCAAGAACCTCGACTGGCGGGGCAGAGAGGAACCTAAAGGAGAATTTACCGTTCTTATCCTGCACCTGACAGCGCAGTTCTTCTAGGCGCGCGCGTTCAGCTAGGAGCTTAAATTCCAAGAGGGTGAGCAAGTTCTTGAACATGCGGTCAGACGCTTCGTCCCCGAGTGGGCGCCCCAAGAGTTCCTGTGCCGTAAGCATGAGCTCAGTAGGTTCACGCACGCTGGCTAGGCGCTGGTATAGGTGGATGCGGTGCTCTTCGCTTGGTACCAGTGCGGGTGCGATGCGCCCCTCCAGTGGCAGGTTCAGGCGCACCTCGGGTATGGCGGGTAGGGGTTCACCGCTACGCGCTTCCGCTACGGCTTCCGCCAGGAGCTGGCCGTAGAGGTGCAGACCGACCGCGGAGACGTGACCGTGCTGCTCGCGTCCCAGCACTGCACCAGCCCCGCGCAGCTCCAAATCTTTAAGCGCCAGGCTCATGCCGCCGCCTAGCTCATTGGCCTGAGCTAGGGCTTCTAGGCGTTTTTCCGCCGCGCTGGAGCGCCGTTCGCTCATAAGGAAGTAAGCGTACGCCGGTGTGTTGCCGCGGCCCACCCGGCCCCGCAGCTGGTAGAGGTCGGCCAAACCAAAGCTCTCGGCTTGCTCCACGATCAATGTGTTCACGTTCGGCAGGTCCAGCCCGTTCTCGATAATGGTGGTGGCGAGCAGTAGCTGGAGTTCACCTTGGTCAAAGCGGTGCATGGCGAGCGCCACCTGGTGGGGCGATTTGCGTCCGTGCACCACGTCGAGCGTAATGGTAGGGAAGAGATGCCTAAGGCGCGCCTCGGCGGCCGGCAAGTCGCGCACGTGGGGTACCAGGTAGTACACTTGCCCGTGCCGCTTAAGCTCATAGGATATGGCTTGGCGTATTACCTCATCGTCGTGGGCGACGAACTTCATAGTTACCGCCTGCCGACCCGCCGGCGGGCTCAGGATAATAGAGAGGTCCCGTAGGCTCGACACCGCCAGGTTGAGCGTACGCGGAATTGGTGTGGCCGAGAGAGCCAGTACGTGCACTGAGGGCTTTAGCGCTTTTAGGTGTTCTTTTTGCTTGACCCCGAAACGCTGCTCCTCATCCACCACCAAAAGCCCCAGGCGGTGGAAGGCAACGTCTGGGGCTAAGAGCCGGTGCGTGCCGATGATAACGTTGATGGTGCCGGTTGAGAGTTCTCCTAGGGCGCTCCGTATGTCCGCGGCGGTTTGCGCCCGCGAGGCGAGCCCTAGGCGCACACCCCAAGCTGATAGTCTTTCGCTAAAGGTATCATAGTGCTGCTGGGCCAGGATGGTGGTAGGTGCCAGCACCGCCACCTGGTAGCCGTTGAAGACGGCGCGTGCGGCTGCTCGTACCGCCAGTTCAGTTTTGCCAAATCCAACATCGCCGCAGATGAGTCGGTCCATGGGCTCGCTACCAGAGAGGTCGGCCGATATCTCGGCCCAGGTCTTGAGCTGGTCCGGGGTGAGAGGGTAAGGGAAGGACGCGGCCAATAGTTCCTCTTCTGGGAACATTTGCCAGGGTGCCACTGTTTGGGTGTGGCGTTTGGCGTAGAGCGCCAACAGCTCACGTGCCAGCGCGGCGGTTTCGGCTTTGATACGTTTTTGTACCTGAAACCAGTGGGCACTGGAGAGGCGTTCCAGGGCAGGGTGCGGTGTGCCCAGGTAGCGCGATAATCGATCGGTATGTTCAATGGGTACATAGAGCTTGTCGCCTTCGGCGTACTCCACTACGAAGTACTCGTGTGGTCCGCCGTCGCGAGGTTTTTCCACCAGCCCGCCAAAGCGGCCAATGCCGTGGTCTATGTGCACGAGGTAGTCATTGGGTTTCAGGCGTTCGTACGCCGCCAGGTGCCGCCGCGGGGTCGCGCGCCTGGTGCCATCCAGTTCACGGTCACAGAGGTAGTGCACACCCGCGGTACGATCCACGAACCCAGTGAGGATACCAGCCATCGCGCCGGGCACTTCTTGTATTTGGGGGAGGGCGGTGCCGACCGGTAGCAGGTTCATGAGGCGATGCGGTGAAGCAGTGAGCGCGACCACTTGTTCTCGGGCACCAGCTCGTTCCCCTAACCAGCGCGCGAGTTCCGTCCACTGTTTTACAAAAAGCGGTACGCTGCCCAAAAGCTGTTTGGGTGCGGTAGGGTTCACCGGCAGGCGATGAGGGTACTTGGGCCAGAGCGCGGGCGAGCCGCCTATGAGGGTGTGCTGTGAGGTGAGGTAGCTGGAGAGAGAAATGCCAGGAGTTGGGGGCAGCCGGCGAGGCAGGATAGCAAGCTCGTCTCGTCGGGCCGCCGGCAAGCCGGTGGCTAGGTTGAATTCTTCCAGGTGCTCCAGGCGGTCGTTGTCCCAGGTGAGGCGCCAACTGCCTGCTTCAGCCGCCACGGTTATGGTGCCGCCTCGCTTGACGTACCATCCAGTATCGTCTGGTAATGGGCCTGGTTCGTAGCCTGCCTCTACCAACTGTTTTAATACCTGTACGGGGGAGAGGCGCTGTCCGGCTGTAAGTTTGAGTGTGTGTCGTTTGAATTCCTGGGGTGAGGGCAGGGCTAGGTTAAGGTGTTCAGTGGCCACTAGCAGCACATGTGGCTGTTGCTGTTCACTTAGGGCAAGCCAGCGCACGAACCCTTCTGGGAATAGTAGAAGTTCTGGCGCCAGGGAGTGCATGTGTTGGGCGCTCGAGAACCACCAGCTGGCGAGTTCGTACGCCAGGGGGAGTTCGCGGTGTGTGGGCAAACACCACACCACACCTCGCCCCAAAGCTTGAGGAGGGAGGTGGGCCAGGAGAAAGGCCTGGGCAGTGAGGTTCGTGGGGAGGGTGAGGCCGGCGTATGGGCCTCTAGCCAAGCGGCGGGCGAGGGCGCTTGAGTGAAGCCCCTCTATTTTCCGTTCCTTGACAGCTTGGTGCCTCGGTGCTAGGATGGGCGTGCTCACAAACTTATAGGATTAGTTTTACAAACTTACAAGAGGCGTATTTGGGTCTACTTGCCAGTGATTAGCTTTTGTGACCCCTCCTTAACGAGAGTTAATCTGCAAAGTCAGGGGGCAGTAGAATCCTAGTGCAACCTGGCACTGGTGAGTAGACTCAAGTACGTTTCCGCTCCCTCCTTAAGGGGCGGTTTTGTTTTCCCAGGCGTTCTGCGCGGCGGCAATCCCATTTTTCAGTGCTTGCTCAATGGCCGTTACCGCTACGCGTTCACTAGTTTGCAGCAGGTTCGCAATTTCATTTGACGCCACTTGCAGTACATAGTCTTCGGCTGGGGTGTTCTGAGGTGGCCGGCCAATACCAACACGGAACCGCCAAAAGGTCTTGGTGCCCAGCGCATCAATAATGCTCTGTACCCCGCGGTGGCCGGCTGATGACGAATCAAAACTTAAGCGCCCCTGGCCGGCGGGCAGGTCGAGGTCATCGTGTACCACCCAGAGGTCGGGCAGTGCGATCTTGTAGTACTCCACAACTTCGCGCACGCTCTCCCCGGATTCGTTCATGAAGGTTTGGGGCCGGAGCAGTAGCGTATCAGTTTGGGGCAGGCGGCAGATTCTTGAGCGGGCAGAGAAGTTGGTCCAGGAAGCTGCTTGGGCTAAAATTTCCACTATCCGCCAGCCCACGTTGTGTAAGGTGGGGAGGTATTTCTGTTCAGGATTACCAAGGCCGACAATGAGCTTCATATATATAGTATAATGGTTAGCCGGCTTGCCGGCTGCCTTCCAGTCTTACCAAAACGGGGCTGCCACGGAAGTCGTACTTGCTCCTAAGAGCTCGCGCCACCCAATCGCCGATAGCGTGAGGCGGGTCGGCTTTTTGCCGTAGGAGGAGCTGGAAGCTTGGCGGGCGGGTGCCGGTTTGTTCAAAACCACCCAAGGGTAGCCGGTTGGTGGTGGCATTCCGCTTGAGGTACCCCCAGAACGTTTTTAGTTCCGCTTCCGTAAGCTGCCGGCGCCAGGCGCGGGCAGCTTCCTCTGCCAACGGTATGATGTCCTGCACGCCTTCCGCTTTGAGGCCAGACACCCAGAGCGTTTGTGCCCAGGCCGCCATGGGCAGCCATCGCCTGAGGCGCTCCACCGCAGCCTTACGTTCGTCAAAAGGGACAAGATCAGATTTATTGAGCAGTACCACTGTGGCCACACGAGCCTCGACGATTAGTTGTCCAATGTGCTGATCCTGCCAGGTGGGCGAACGTGAGCCGTCCAGCGTTAGTAGCGCCACTTCGATCTGTTTGAGTGCAGCCAAACTCTGTTGGGCACTCAGTTGTTCCAGTTTGGGCGCGCGTTGGTGCTGCCGCCGCAAGCCGGCCGTGTCGATTAGTTCAAGTGTAACTGCACCGTGTTCTAGGTAGTCGTGCAGGCGGTCGCGCGTGGTGTGCGGGCTTGGCAACACCAGGCTACGTTCGGCCTTGAGCAGGGCGTTAAAGAGCGATGATTTTCCAACGTTCGTTTGTCCGAGCAGAGCGAGCGTCAGCTGGGCCTGAGGGAGGAGCGTTTCCGGCAGGTGCTGTATCACCAGGTCCAGCAGATCGCCCACGCCGCTGCCGGTTTGGGCCGACACGAGCACCGTGTCGGGGAATCCCAGCGAGATAGCCTCGGCCCGCGTGCGCTTGGCGGGGCTGTCTGCCTTATTGACTACAAGGATGCAGTTGGCTTTTAGCGTACGCAGACGCCGAGCCAGTTCACGGTCCTGGGGTAGGAGGCCGGTTTGTCCGTCCACTACCAAGAGCACCACCGCCGCCTCAGTTATCTCGCGCTCCAGCTGCTTTCTGCTTAGGCGGCTAACGTCATCTCCTTGGATAGAATCAAAGCCGCCGCTGTCTGTAAGCCAGAAATTCTGTCCGCGCCAGTCCGCCAGGGCGCGATTAATGTCGCGGGTGGTGCCTGCCTCGTTGGAGGTAATGGCTCGGTGTTGGCTCAAGATACGGTTGAACAGGGTTGATTTACCAACGTTGACGCGCCCCACCAAGAGTGCGCTAGCTGGTCGGTGGTGAGAGTTTTTAGCCATAGTTTCTACTGTTGCGTTCCTAGGCGATCTGCACCCAAGATGAGCCGGAAGTCCGCTTCGCTATCCGACGCGGTGGCCTCCAGGGGCACGGCCGTAATATGGAAAAGCGCTTCTAAAAGTTCGCGGGTTACCGGCTTAGAACCGCCGGAATAATCATAGAGTAAGGTACGGGGGAAATCCTGGTGCGTGGCATTGCCCCAGCGCAACACTTTTAAGCCCTGGCGAACCAGGCTTTGGCCGGTAACCTCTGCCAGCCCCGGCGAGATGGTACCGTTCTCAATGATCAGTTTGGCCGCTTCGCGTTCTACCAAGCTTACATTAAAGATGTCTCGCGCTGTTATTTTAAGTTCACTGTAGTCGGTTACGTTGGGCAGGAGTAGGTAAGCGCCGTCTAGGCCAATGGTTTCATGTAAGAGCCCATCCGGTGAGGTGTCGAGCACCCGGGAGATGATAGCACTGGTATCCACTTCGCGTGCCAGCTCAAGCAAACGTACGGCTTCACTTGCTTCCAAGTCGGTATCCACGCTGTTGCTTAGTGTGCGGTACAGACGGAGCGACAGCGAAGGATTTAGAAAGGTGGCAGGGGAGAGTAATTTGGCTTTGAGCGCCAGGAGCACCTGTTGTTGGCGTCGGGCGCGGGCAAAGTCCGAACCTTCTCCGTTCGTGCCATGGCGTGAGCGCACATACTGGAGTGCCCGTTCACCCGAGAGCACTTGCCAGCCCGGTTCAAAGTTTACCGAGGTAAATCCGTTGGTGTCGGTGGGGTACTCGGGATCCGCGAAACCTTGTTCTATGGTAATAGGTACTCCGCCCAGCTCATCGATGACCTCGGCGAAGCCGTTAAAGCTCAAGCGCGCGTAGTAGTGAATAGGTAAGTCGAGAATGGAGCTCACCACCTGGCTCGTAAGCCCCGAGCCCTTGCCCTCACCCAGTGTTTCCCCGTAGGCGTTGGCGCTGTTGATCTTGCGCAAGCCAAAGCCTGGGATGGGCACGACCAAGTCCCTGGGTAGGGAAAGCATGGCGACTTGTTTGGTGTCGGGTTTAAGGCTTACTACCATGATGGTGTCAGTGAGGAATGGCCCGTCGTGTTTTGCGCCGCCCTGGCCTAGGATGAGGAAGTTCACCCGACCCTCGTCCTCACCGCGCAGGGTTTTATTGTCCCCACCTACTAGCCGCTTCACGTTTTCCCACAAGGAGTGCTCTTGCCACTCTAATACCACTACCTGTACGCGGGGCTGTCGTGACAGCCACAAGCCACCCAGGATCAAAATGATCAAGAGTGAGTACAAAAAAAATTTCCCTCGGTCGAGGGCGGCGGGGGAGGGAGGGAGGTCTGTCTCCGAAGGTAAGGTAATCATACAGACTTTACAAGAGGCGAAAAAAATGTTACCATAAATTCTGTTTAGCTGTCAATTTGCGCGCGCCGGAGAAATCGTTTACCATAGGTCAGCCCCTAAACACTTCCTCGGGCACGGCTACCGTTGGTTACACGGCTTCTTGGTGTGGTAAAAAGTCCAGGCGCGCCTTCCTTGCCCGGGCGTATAGCTCAGCTGGTTAGAGCGTACGGTTCACATCCGTAAGGTCCCTGGTTCGAGTCCAGGTACGCCCACCATTAGGCTCGCGTCGTACAGTCCGAGGCGTACTATCGAGTTTCTTTCTCCATTACCTTAGCCTATAAATCGCAATGGTGAATTATCTCAAACCGGCATTTCTTATTCTGTGGGAGGTCGTTAAGGTCGCCCTGGTTTCTCTGGCGATCATTTTACCCATTCGCTATTTTTTGGTGCAACCTTTTTACGTTAAGGGCGCTTCCATGGAACCAAATTTCTACGACCATGATTACCTTTTGATAGATGAACTATCGTACCATTTCCGCGCGCCCAGCCACGGCGAAGTGGTGGTATTCCGCTACCCGCGCGATCCCTCGAACTATTTCATTAAGCGTATTATCGGTTTGCCGAATGAACGGGTGGTGGTGCGTGATAACGAGCTCTACCTTGGCTCGGCTAACGGCGAGCTCGTGAAGTACAAAGAGGAGTACCTGGGGGAGTGGATACGCACAGTGGGTTCGTTGGACGTTACCTTAGGGAGTAACCAGTACTTCGTTCTGGGTGATAATCGTAGTGCCAGCTTGGATTCGCGTGCCTTCGGCGCCATTGATGAGCATGTTATTGTGGGGCGCGTGTGGGTGCGCGCCTGGCCCTTGGAGCGTTGGGCTGTGTATGCCGCTGAGCCCGTAGCGCCTTAAGTACCAGTACTATCAGCACTCAATTTTACATATGATAACTCCAGCTACCGAGAAAAACAAACCAACTACACCTGAAGAGCCGTTAGTCAAGGTTAAGAAGGTGGTGCCGCCGCAGCTTGTGCGGGGTATGCACGACATACTGCCCGTCGAGTGGCCGTGGTGGAGCTTTGTCATGAGCGAGGTAGGCGACCTAGCCCAAATTTACAGTTTCGAACGCATTGAAACTCCCGCCTTGGAGAAGACAAACCTCTTCACCCGCGCCATCGGCGCCGCCACCGACGTGGTGGAAAAGGAAATGTATTCATTTGTCGACCAGTCGGGCGATCACCTTTCCTTACGGCCGGAGTATACTGCCGGCCTGGCGCGGGCGTACATTGAGCATGGCATGCACACTTGGCCCCAGCCGGTTAAGCTTTATGCCTTGG
The DNA here is from genome assembly GCA_030700105.1 of Candidatus Veblenbacteria bacterium. Classification (GTDB taxonomy): domain Bacteria; phylum Patescibacteriota; class Patescibacteriia; order Veblenbacterales; family UBA10138; genus JAUYKG01. The sequence goes on along the minus strand of JAUYKG010000013.1, from coordinate 15,801 downwards.
GGTCGCTCTTCCGACACGAGCGCCCGCAGGCCGGCCGCTACCGCGAGTTCTGGCAGTTCGATTTTGAGATATTGGGTGAAGCTTCGCCCACGGCTGATTGCCAGCTCATTGTGGTGGCAGCCGCTCTGTTCGAGAGCTTGCACCTCCCGGTAACGGTTCAGATAAACAGCGTGGGGTGCCCCAATTGCCGCCCGGCTTACCGCACCGTGCTTCAGGATTACTACCGCACCAAGCGTTCAGTGCTCTGCGAGGATTGTAAGCGGCGTCTGCAGCGCAATCCCTTGCGGCTGTTGGATTGCAAAGAAGAGGCGGACCAAGCTTTGGCTCGCCAAGCACCCCAGCTGGTTGATTTCTTGTGTGAGCCGTGTCACACGCACTTCGTGCGCTTGCTGGAGTACTTGGACGAGGTTGAACTGGCGTACCAGCTCAACCCGTACCTGGTGCGAGGGTTGGATTACTACACACGAACTGTCTTTGAGGTGTGGGGCCCGGAGGAGGGAAAGTCCGCCTTGGCCGCTGGCGGGCGCTATGACAATCTTATTGCTGAACTTGGGGGAGTACCTACTCCAGCTGTGGGTTTTGCGGGCGGCGTGGAGCGCGTGGTGAGCGAACTGAAGGCGCGTCAGGTCGGTATACCGTTGCCGCCACCACCTGATTTGTTCTTGGCGTGTTTGGGTGAAACGGCACGCAAAAAAGCTATTCGTTTGTTCGAGGACCTGCGGCGCCAGGGCATCCGAGTGGCTGAGAGTTTTACCAAGGACGGCCTGAAGAGCCAATTGGAGATAGCCAACCGCCTTAAGGTGAAGTTTACCTTGGTTATGGGACAGAAGGAGCTCACGGACGGCACTATCATCGTGCGCGATATGGAGAATGGCATTCAGGAGATCGTGGACCAGCAGAAGGTGGTGGAGGAGGTCCAGAAGCGCTTGGCCACACACCAACCTGACACTCTGGCCTAAGTGTGTTGGTGTATATTTTTTGTTTGACTGTCAGCCCCGTTATTAGTATGCTATAGCATAGTGTTAGAACGGTTTTATCTCTTAAAAGGAGGTGACACGTGTGATTGAAGTGAAACGTCGTGATAGTGAGTCAGTGGAGAGTTTGCTCCGCCGGTTCTCTAAGCGCATACAGCAATCGGGGGTAATCGTGCGCACGAAGAAGCGCCGATTTTTTGCCACTCCCAAAACCAAGCGTGAGCAGCGTGAGGATGCCCTGCGCCGCACCGCCATTCGGGCGCGCCGGGAATACCTGCGCAAGACCGGGCAGCTGTCGGAAGAGGATTTGCGCAGCCGGAATCCGCGCATTCGCGCCATGATCAAGCGGACAATTCGTAAGTAGCTAACCCGTCACAGTAACCATGACCGATATCGAGCGTCGTCTGGAGCAAGATCTGGTTGTCGCCCTGCGGTCGCGCGCGCCAGAGCTGGGGGTGTTGCGGATGCTCAAAGCGGCTCTGCAGAACGAGAGAATAGCCAAGCAGGCCAAAGAGGAAGGTTTGGGCGAGGCCGAGGTGTGGGCTGTGTTGCGGCGCGAGCTCAAGCGGCGACAAGAGGCGGCTGGGCTCTATGAACAAGGAGGCCGCGCAGAACTTGCTCAAAGTGAACAGGCCGAGGCGCAGGTGGTTAGCCGTTACCTGCCGCCCGCGCCTGCTGTTGAGCAGGTAAGGGAAGTTATGGAAAATATTCTCCGTGAACAGAATTTGAGCGGCCCACAGGCCATCGGTGCTTTAACCAAAGCCACCTTGGCGTATTTTGGTGGCGCTCTCGATGGACAAACCGCCAGCCAGTTGGCCCGTGAACTCCTTAGCCAACCTTGAGCAATAGCGCTATGGCCACCTTAACTACATTCGTACAGGCTCGGGGTCGTTCGGTCTGGTGGTCGCGGGTTAAAGGCATCGTCGTGACAGCGGCCGTGCTCGGGCTATTAGGGTTGCCCTTTGGGGTGGGGGCCCAGGGTGGTGAGCTGGGTTTGAATGAGTTTGCCCAGAACACCAACCTCGGAACTAATCTTGAGCTCATCTCAACGATCGCGCGCGTTATTAACATCGCGCTCGGGTTTTTGGGTGTTATCGCCATTGCGCTCATCCTGTACGCCGGTTGGCTGTGGATGACTTCGCGGGGCGAGGCGGAAAAGATCGCCAAGGCCAAGAAGATCATGTTGGGTGCGGTTATCGGCCTGGCTATTATTCTGTCGGCTTTCGCCATTGCTTCTTTTATTATCAAGCAGATACAGGGCAGTACGGGAGGTCCTGGGGGGCCGGGGGTTTGTTGGGACGGCAATCCGCCGCCTTGTCCGCCGCGCACCTTTGGCACGAGCTACCTCCAGGTCCGTTCCCAGGCGCCTCTCGGCAACAACGTTAAGCTTTGTACGAGCGTACAAGTTTCGTTCTCTGAAGCGGTGCAGTGGAGCACGGTGAGCACCAATTTCATTATTCAAGAGGCTACCACTAACACACCTTTTACCTCTGGTACTTACCAGCCGGGTTCTGACTCCAGTAATATCTCCTTTACGCACTTTGGTAACGAGTTCGCCCCCAATACCACCTACCGCGCTACGCTGTCCTCGGGCGCGGGAGGATTGCGGAGCGTGAGCGATTTAAACTTACGAACAGATAAGGTGTGGACATTTACAACTGGTACAGAAAGCGATGATACGGCACCGACGGTAGAAGCAACGCAACCGCCTGCGGGCGGCGTAGAAGTGTGCCGAGCTACTCCTATTCAAGTGGTGTTCTCCGAGCCCATGCTCTCTACCAGTTTTGCTAATAATGTTTTGCTGCAAGATGAGGCAGGCAACAATATTCAGTTAAGTGCACCAACTTTTGGTGATGGTTACCGCATAGTTAATTTCACGATTCAGCAAGAGTTAGCCGCTTTTACAACTTATAGAGTTACCTTAAACGGAGAAGTTGGTGGTATTACTGATACTTGCGGTATTCCACTGGCCAGTGACTATACCTGGACTTTTGAGACCGGCGAGACGACCGATTGTTCCCCCTCCATAAGTTCGGTGGCGCCTAATCGGCGAGACTACGGCCAGGTAACCACCGTAACAGGTTCAAATTTATTCTTGGACGGCGAATTTTATATTAATAATTTTCCAGCTGACAGCAACAGCTTCCCGGGCGCCACTCCGCCGGAGAACGTTCTATGTTGGGGTGGGGTATCGCGCGATGGCAGTACCTCTTGTACGGGAAGCCAGATAAAGGTACGCACTCCAGTTGGTGCTACCACCGGCCCGGCTTATGACCAATCAGGCCTTACCGCCAGCGCGGGTGAGGTGTACGTAGCTATAGGCAGTGCTAACTCGAACACCTTACCTTTCACAGTTACCTCACCTTACCTTGAGTGGCTGTCACCGAGTTCGGGTGGGCCAGGGCAGTATATTACTCTGTCTGGCTGGAACTTTGGTGGTGCAGCGGGCCAGGTGCGTTTTGTGCGGGCCGACGGTACCTGGGTGGCAGGCGAGCCGCCCGAGGCCTGCGGGAACTGGTGGGGGGAGACTGAGATCGTGGTTAAGGTGCCCACCACGCTGGTGGCTGGCGTGAGCTACCAAGTGGAAGTGGTTACGGCGGCCAGTGGCAGCAACGGGGGCAACAAGCGGAGCAACTCGGAAAGCTTCCTCGTGACCAGTCAACCGCCCGGACCTGGGCTGTGCATGCTTGAGCCCTCAACATCACCTTTTCTTAATTTGCCCATTATGGTGACCGCTACGGGCGAGCGGTTCGGTGACAACCAAGGCGGAAGTGTGCTGACGTTTGATAACGCCAACAATCTTAACGCCTCAAGTTATACCAGTTGGAGCGAGGGCGAGATCATTGCGCAGACGCCCGTAGCGAACGGTCAGAACGCCCTAAGTGATGGTAACTGGCGCGTGCAGGTGAAGGTGAACTCGCAGCTTTCCAACTCGAAGAGTTTTACCGTGATAGCGGACACCACGGCCTACCCTCGGGTGGTGGAAACGGCCAGCTGTTCCGCCGCCACGCAAAGCCCCAGCCCGTACAAGGATAGTACGGATGCCTGTGGCAACGCCGAAGTGTCGGCCCGCTTTACCTTACCTATGGACCCGACCACCTTAACCGTAGGTTCGGCTGGCAACATCAAGGTGGAGGAGTGCGGTAACGGTGCTAGCTTGGGACCTTGTACTATCAGCTTAAGTTTTAATCCGACTACCTATCTCTACAATGCTCAGAACAATGTGATCGGGTTTAGTGCTCCGCCGCGTACCCCCTTCCAAGACGGTTACTGGTACCAGGGCACCATTACGCCCGGTGTTACCAGCGTCACGGGGGCACCGCTGCAAAGTCCTTACGTGTGGAGATTCAAGGTGGCGTCGCTCCTGTGCCCAATTTCCTCCGTACTGCTCACCCCAAGTTATGCCACCATTCGTGAGTTAGTGCCGGACCCGGGCAGCAGTCAGGTTTTTTCCTCTACCGCTACGGCGGCGAATTGTAATAACATCAATCCAGCTGATTACACCTGGCGCTGGACGGTTGCCAACCACCCCTCCGATCCGCCGCCTCCCGCGCGCCTTCAGTTTGAGGGTGGCGGTTCGCAGCTCCCGAACGGCTCCACCAGCGTGACTGTGGAAGCGCTTGATTACACGCCCACTAGCAAGCCGGCGCGGGTGGCCGTGGAAGCAGTGGGCCAGAACAAGCAAGACACGAGTGATGTGCAGGTTTCCGGCACTTTCTGTACCGAGCTTAACGATTGTAACGCCTGTGGCACTGGCACCTCGAGCTGTATAGCTGGCAGCTGTGAGCCGGTGGTTAGCGGCTTGTCACCCCAAGATGGGGCACCCGGCACGTGGCTCACCATTTCTGGTTGTTACTTTGGCACAACGCGCGGGCGAGTTACCTATGTCGCCTCGGGGGGCAGTACGGCGGACGGCCTGTGGCCCAACCCGGCCGTGTGCGGCCCATCCACCTGGAGCAATACGCAGATTGTCAGCGAGGTGCCGAATCGGGCAGTTACCGGTGGGGTAACCATAGAGCGCGCTCCTCCTCAGGGTGGCAGTTCAATCAGCTCCACACCCTTTACGGTGAACAACGTGAACCGTCCCGGGTTGTGTCGCCTGGCGCCGCTTTCGCACTATGAAGCGGATTTGGGCACACCAGCCGCTACCATTACGATCGATGGTCGTGGGTTTGGCAATATTCGGGTGACAGCTTGGTTGTGGCGCGGGTTGGTGCGAGCAGTGCGCACGGCTTGGGCACAGGGTGTGCTTGATCCATTGAGCGACAATGTGAATTACTACCGCTTTATCAGCGGCACTCCCACCTACTGGGGCAGTGCCACCAGCTACCCGGCTTGGAGTGGTATTAGTGTGCAAGCTATCACCCCCACTTTTCCTGTGGTGCTGCAAGCGGCGGAATTAAATAAGGTCTCTATTAATAAACAAGGCATTGAATCAAACCGTTTGAACTACACCATTCGACCTGGTTCAGGCGGTGGAGGTGTTGGTGAGCAGTGCGACGCCGACCCGAGTCCTCAATGCAATCCGGATGACACGCTCTGCGCCAGCGGCTTGTTCTGTGACGCCGCTAGAAGCTGTACTTGTCAGCCGATCGGCGGTTCTTTACCCAAGATAGTGTCCGTGGAGCCGGCGCCGAACGCCACCAATATTTGCCGCAACGCCGTGCTCGTCATCACTTTTGATAAGAACGTTTCTAGTAGCACCATTCTCCCCAGCCAGCTGGAATTGCTTAGGGGAGGCTGTGCGGGCGCAGCCTTACCACCCTCAAAGTGGAAGCAACGGTTGGCGAAGTGGTTGCTGTTTATCTCCCCAGTGGATGCGGAAACGTGGTGCGACAGACGATTGGGTAGAATACAGGCCAGCGGTAATACCATTACCTTCATACCCGATTCGCCCCTGAAGGCAGATAGGCAGCACCGAGTCGTCATCTCCAGCCCGAATGTCGATTGCGCTAATTCTAATGGATTGTGCCAATGGCAATTCCGTACCGGCGCCGACATCTGTCAGATCGATTTGGTGATGGTGTACCCCCCGAACCGCCTCTTCACGGCCGCTGGCCAAACCCAGGAGCTTCTAGCTCAGGCTCGTTCAGCAGAGGGTCAACCGTTGGCGGCTGATTACAGTTGGGAAGAGGATGATAGCGCTGATGTGGTTGCCGTCACCTCGCCATTGAACAATCAGATCATAAACGTGACGGCCAACAACCGCAGCGGCGAAGCCTCCATGATCACTACGGCTAACGGCAGTAATTATGGTAACTCAGGCGAAAAGAGCGCCAGCGCCACGCTAACTGTATTCTTGTGCGAGGTACCTTGGACGACGTCGGATACGGATTATGATTTCAGGCTTATGTACTGCCGGGGACAAACAGGTAGCCCTGATCTGCTGCCAGAGTTATTGGTGTCAGGTAACGATCGCAATCCAGCCACCAATAATGGTTTGATGAGAGAATACTTCTTTAAGCACCCCACGCTGGATGAAGCTATAGGACTGCGTATCTATCGTAATTCTGACCACCTGTCGCCCCAGGCTTGGTACGCCACGCGCGGTGATATTACCCTGGGCGCCCCGTCGCCGTTCACGGTGGATGGTTATCAGGCCGTGCGCGATGCGCAAACGGCCTACGTGGGGGCAGTGGCCAAGCTCAGTAGCAACCTTTACACCAATATGTACGTGCTTTCCTTTAGTCAGGGAGCCTCGGCCGAGACGGTTAGTATATTCAACCAGTTAGTGAACCAGTGGCTATTCAACTCCGATCTCATGAGCCAAGAGCAGGCTAAGTTACAGCACGACCTGATTCGCTTACAGGATCTAGCTGGCCTGGCCAGCAAGTTATCAACTTACGCCGCGGCCCACGGTGGCAGGTACCCCAAGCTGCCGGCTGGCACCTTCTTGGTTGGGCAGAGCACTTCGGTCTGGTCCTCGTGGCAGGCTGAGCTTGGGAACGAACTCGGACAAGCGCTGCCGGTTGATCCGACTAATACTTTTAATGACTGTCCTTCAGGGTATGACCCCACCACCTGCTGGCGGGCCAGCACCAAGAGTTTTGTTTGTCCGGCGGGTTCGCACGTATATCAGTATAAGGTAGCTAGCAATTCATACGGGTACACACTCTATACCAACCCCGAGTTCAAGAATGTCACCTGGCAAGGTACCACGCCGGTTACCATTACCAGTAACGATGCTTGCGACAGTTATACTGTTACGAAAGTAGGTAATCCGCTCCTGAGCGCGGAGGACGCACAGTAAGATTGAGATTGAGGAACAAACGTGCTACGTTTACCTAGCTAACACTTTCATATATGTTTGATCAACCACCAGGCACCCCATCAACCAAACCCGTAGAGGATATTTTCGCCCCAGCTGAGGGGGTTTCGTCCTTGTCTAAACCTCAGCCCGAAACCTTAGCCTCGGGCCCAGTCCTCGAGGCGCCGCTCACTATGCCAATGGGTGAGCGCCATTCTTCGCATTCGTGGCTCAAATGGTTGGCGCTGGCTGTATTGGTATTAGTAATCGGCGCTGGCGCTTGGTACCTGTGGGTGCGTTGGGGGAGCGAGCCTGTTCCGGCACCGCTCAACGAGACGTCGCAGCCCGCAGACCAAACCCCGGTTCAGCCAGTGAACACCGAACCTACTCCTGCACCGAACGCTTCTACCGACACGGATGGTGATCGTTTGACTGATGTCGAGGAGCTTGAGCGCGGCACGGATCCGCGGCGGGCGGATAGTGATGAAGATGGTTTGTTTGATTACGAAGAGCTGAGCATTTACCAGTCCAACCCTTTGCAGTTCGATACGGACGGCGACGGGTACGGCGACGGCGAAGAGGTGAGGAACGGGTACAGCCCCACCGGCCCCGGCCGTATTTTAGAGTTGCCGAATCAGTAGTAGCTCAAGCATTAAGGAGGTTAAGTAGCGTGTTTGGTCTAAAATCAAATCAATCACCCACTCCCGTTACGCCACCCTTAGCAGGTAAGGCCGAGGTGTGGGGAGATATTTACACCATGCCGAACGCCTTTCAGCCCAATGAGGTTAAGGGTGGAGGGTCGGGCCGGCGTACGTTGATTATAGTTCTCGTTGTCCTGGGGGTAGCTATCCTGGGCTTGGTCGGTTACATGTGGTGGCGTTCTCTTCAAGTTCCGGCCACACCCCCAGCTCCAGTTGTTACGCCCGCACCCGCACCCACCTCCCCCAATCCAACCACACAGTTGGTCACGGCTGCCGAACGTGACCGCGTGCGCTTCCGTGACGTGCGAGAGATCCAAGCTGCACTCGAACTTTATTTTGCCGAGAATAATCGTTATCCACTTGCCCCGCTTTCGTTGGTCCTCGGCACGAGTTCCAGTAACGTGCTCTCGGCCGCCGGGTTCAGCGGCGCTTCGCAAGGGGCGGTGTACCTTGAGGTGGTACCCACCAATCCAGAGCCGGGCGGTGGTCCTTATTTGTTTGAGAGCTTAGATGGAACAACCTACAGCTTACGTTTTAGGTTGGAAGAAGGTACGGCTGGTTTAAGCAGTGGCGACCACGAGGCTACTCCGCTGGGGATAGATGAGCAGCCCTCTTCGGTCGCCCCGCCAACTGGTCCACGTCCGGTTACGCCGCCCTTACCCACTGCTGACGTTGACGGCGACGGGCTCACCGACGCCGAAGAGCCGTTGCTGGGTTCGGACGCGGCTAAGCCGGATTCCGACGGCGATGGCTATACCGATGGCAGTGAGGTTGGCTCCGGTTACGATCCAACTCTAGGTGAGAGCGCTCGGCTTATTACGAGTGCGCACTTCAAGAGTTACACGAACGAACAGTTTAGCTACACGTTACTCTACCCCACGTCTTGGGAGGCGGAGGCAATCGATGAAGAGGATTCTGAGGTGCTGGTAAGGGGAGGTGGCACTGAGTTTATTGAGGTATTGGTGGTAGGTAATCCGGACAAGCTTACCGCCGCGGCTTGGTACGCTGCTCAGTTCCCCAGCCTCGCCCCAACAGAGGTGCCGCAGCTCATAGCTGGTGGTTTGGTGTGGGCGTTGGCACCAGACGGCCTTACGGCCTACCTGGCGACCGAGCGCAGTATTATTGCTGTTAGCTATAATATTGGTACGGCTGAGAGCGCTTCGTATTATGCGCTTTTTAAGGCTATGGTACAGCTTTTTACCTTGGCTTCGGGCGAGCAGCCCTTGGGCCAACCCACGGAGCCTGAAGGGGCACCGAGCAATATCTAGGAAGGCGCTGGTTTACCCGCCACTTAAAAGACAATGGCAGTTACATTCAGTTACCACAATGTGTCGCGTATGCGCATTCCGCCCGCTTTCCGCGCGCGCGCGCGGCGGCTACTGTCTCGAGTGGAGAAGTTAACGGGCAAGCGCTGGGGCGAGGTAGGCCTCATTTTTGTTTCGGGGTTGTTCATGAGGCGGCTTAACGCCACCTATCGTCATTATGATCGTGTCACGGATGTACTCTCGTTCACCTATCAGGCGCGTTCCCCGGTGGTGGGTGAGATTTTTATTTGTGTGGAGCAAGCCGCGCGCCAAGCCCGTACTGCTCGCCATAGCCTCGGAGCCGAATTGGAGTTCTTGTTTGTGCATGGGTTACTCCACCTCTTAGGCCACGATCACCTGCGTGCAGGCGAGCGGAGTATTATGCGTGCCTTGGAGTATCAGGCCTTGGGCCTCCGCTCCATTCTCAAACTGGTATGAAGAAGCAAACTCTCTTGCCAAAATTCACCTACGCGGCGCACGGACTTGTGTACCTGTGGCGCCACGAGTGGAGTTTTCGTTGGCAGATCGCCGCGGCGCTCGTGGCACAAGCGGTGGCCTGGTACTTGAGGCTCGATCCCGTTTCTTGGGCACTCATCATTGTGGTCTCTTTTGTGGTATTAAGCGCCGAAGCGTTCAATACCGTGTTAGAACGCTTATTCGATCTGGTTGAGCCGCGTCTCTCCGCACAGGTTGGTGTGCTAAAGAATCTCCTAGCCGCTGCGGTGTTGCTGGTCGCTGTGGGGGCAGTGGCAGTAGCGCTGCTTGTGTTCGTGTTTGGCCAGCCCTAGCCACACCGTGTTTTTCTGGATTAAGTGCAAAAGGGTGAACAATTAAATTGTTCACGCCCTTAGGCTTCACAGGCGTACCCAGGGGCTCTATACTGGTAAGAGTTATCTACCCCTCAATGGCTTCCGTTACTACTATTACCGGTCTTGATATCGGCTCAACAGCTGTGCGCGTAGCGGTGGCTCAGGCCAATGCCGGCGAGCAGCTGCAAGTGGTCGGTTTAGCCGAGGTACCTTCGGAGGGTATACACAAGGGCGTGGTCACGAGCATCGATGACGCCGTTTCGGCGATTTCCAGTTGTCTGGAGAAGGCCGAGCGCATGACCGGGTCGCCCGTGGAGCATGCCTGGGTAGGAATTAACGGCAGTCACATTCAGGCGCAATCGAGCCACGGCGTGATTGCGGTAGCCAAACCGAACGGGGAAATAGGGGAGGACGACGTGAGCCGGGTAGTGGAGGCGGCGCAGGCCGTTACCACACCTCCCAATTATGAAATTCTTCACGTATTACCCCGCTCGTTCACTGTTGATGGCCAGACGGGTATTAAGGATCCTATCGGCATGACGGGCGTTAGGCTGGAAGTGGAGGCACAGATCATCGAGGGCCAAATCGCACAGGTAAAAAATCTCACCAAGTGCGTGTACCGTACCGGCGTGGATATCGACGATCTGGTGCTGGGGATTCTGGCCACTGCCGAAGCTACCGTGACCAAGCGACAAAAAGAGCTCGGTGTGGCGGTGGTGAACATCGGCGGCGCTACTACCAGTTTGTTGGTGTGTGAAGATGGTGATCCCTTGCACGCTGCCATTCTGCCGGTCGGTTCGGGGCACATTACTAATGACATTGCCATTGGTCTGCGCACATCCATCGATGTGGCGGAACGTTTAAAAATTGATTATGGCCACGCGCAGGCTGCGGAGGTTGGTAAACGCGAGGAGATCGACCTGGCTGAACTCTCTCAAGAAGAAGGTGTTATCAGCCGCCGCCACCTGGCGGAGATTATTGAAGCGCGCCTAGAAGAGATATTCAATCTGGTGGACCGTGAACTTATTAAAATAGAACGCTCAGGTAAATTACCCTCAGGTATAGTGCTCACTGGCGGCGGCGTGAAGCTAGTGGGGCTCATTGAGGTAGCCAAGCGGGAGTTCCGTTTACCCGCCACCATTGGCTACCCGCTAGAGGTGGTGAGTCCGCTGGAGCGCGTGAATGATCCTGCCTTCAGCACCGCTCTCGGCTTGGTGCGTTGGGGCCAAGCCCAAGCCCAGGCTCCCAGTGGCTTCCATTTGCCGCGTTTCTCTTCGGTGTCGCAGGTGCTTTCTAAACTTAAAGGTTTGCCTAAGTTCTTTATGCCTTAAGGGCACAAAGAACTATTTATCAATTTTTACGTTATTAATGTCCTATGGAAGTAAAGCCCGATATAGAAACCCTGGCCAAGATTAAGGTAGTTGGCGTAGGCGGCTCCGGCGGCGCGGCTATTAACCGCATGATCTCCTTTAAATTCCGGGGCGTTGAGTTTGTGGCTATTAATACTGATGCCCAGGCACTCCAGCATTCTCGCGCCGGAGTTAAGCTCCACATCGGCACAGCCACTACGCGCGGCTTGGGGGCAGGTATGGACCCCGAGCTGGGTAGAAAGTCCGCCGAGGAGAGCCGGGACGAGGTTAAAGAGGTTTTAAAGGGAGCTGATATGGTGTTCCTTACCTGCGGGCTGGGAGGTGGTACAGGCACAGGGGCCGGGCCGCTGGTGGCGGAATTGGCGCGCGAGGCCGGCGCGCTCACCATTGCGGTGGTTACCAAACCGTTCAGCTTTGAAGGTGCTCAGCGCAAGGCTGTTGCCGAGCAAGGTCTGGACGAACTGGCGGACAAGGTTGATACCATTATCACTATCCCGAACGATCGGTTGCTCCAGCTAATAGATAAGAAGACCTCACTCTTGGAAGCCTTCTCCATTGTGGATGATGTCTTGCGCCAGGGCGTGCAGGGAATTGCCGAACTCGTTACGGTACCTGGGCTCATTAATGTGGACTTTGCCGATGTGAAGGCTATTATGTCAGGCGCTGGCTCAGCCTTAATGGGTATCGGCACTGCGTCGGGCGAGAATCGCGCGGCCGAAGCGGCTAAGGCGGCAATCGATTCTCCTCTGCTGGAACTAGGGATAGACGGCGCGCGTGGCATCCTCTTTACTATTACTGGCGGACCCGACCTCACTATGTACGAGGTGAACGAGGCGGCCCGTATTATCACCGCTTCGGCCGATCCCAACGCCAAGATCATCTTCGGCGCTGTGATAGATGAGGCTATGAAGGATGAGCTTAAGGTAACTGTGATCGCCACTGGTTTTGCTCAAACCTCTTCCCCCAAGAAGGTCTCGGCCACCCCAATGGTCGCTCCTTACACTCCGTCAGCCTTCCTTAGGCAAGAGCGCGTGGCTACTCCTCCGGAACCAAAGCACGAGCGTGAGAGCAGTGAGCCAGGGGTTTTTCAGGAGCGCAGTCTTCGCTCGTCGCCCAGCAAGCCAAAACCGCCCCTAAGGGAAGCGAATACCGCAAACCAGGCTGAGGACGATTACGATATCCCCGCCTTCATCCGCCGCAAGCTGGGGAAGTAGCCAGAAAATGAAAACCGCCCTTCATTGGGCTTACGGGTGACCCACTTAGTATATTGAACTGGGTTAATTGACCCGAGGGCATTTTTTTGCTATCATTCCTAGTGTAAGCGCTAAAAACAAACAAAAATCAATGGCTTATTTAGGTTCGCCACCTGTTCATTCTATTTCACGACGCTTGCCCGCTCACCAGAGCGGGACGGAGTACTTCGCCCTTAAGGTAAGCGGCGTTTTTTTGTTTTTTGGCTCAACTTATCCACACAAGGAAACCTCAAGGTGGCCCAACGCACCCGTATATGGTGAACTAAAATCAGGTTTTGCTCCATTTTCTGGACCTTTGACCGCTACTACATATAGGGTTACAATTGAATTTACGACCACTACATCTTGTGTCCCAAGGGTGGCCCTATGCACTGCCCGTATTGCAACTACTTTGACACTAAGGTTACGGACTCGCGGGTGGCAGCCGACGGGCTTTCTATTCGACGCCGCCGAGAGTGCACGAAGTGCGGGTTTCGTTTCTCCACGGTTGAACAAGGCGAGATACTCGAACTCACCGTTATTAAGCGCGACGGACGCCGGGAGCCCTACAGTAAGGAGAAACTGGCCCAGGGCCTTAAGCACAGTTTGGAGAAGCGCCCCTATACCGCCGAACAGTTCACCGCGTTGGTACAAAAGATCGAGCGCGATATTCAGCGTAAGCGTAAGACCGAACTAACCACGCGCGAGATCGGTGAACTGGTTATGAAGCATCTTAAGCGGTTCGATCAGGTTGCCTACATCCGTTTTGCCAGCGTGTACCGTTCTTTCCAGGATGTTGAAGGTTTCACTCAAGAGCTCAAGGGCCTGGGCCGTTCGCCGCGCCGCCGCTCATAGAGCTCATACTGCCTTAAACGTATCTATAAACTAACCTAAAATTTATCCACCCCACCTATGTCCCACTCCGCCCGTTCCTCCACTCCAACTACCACCGCCGGTTCGACCACGGTGGCGTTAACGCGCATTACCAAGCGCGACGGGCGCGTAGTGGACTTTGATCCCAAGAAGATCGTGGCGGCCATTGCTCACGCCGGCGCCGAGACCGGGGAATTTGCGCGCGAAGAGGCGGCGCGTTTAGCCTGGGCAGTAGCGGAGGAGCTGGAACGCATTTACGACGGGCACACCACGCCCACAGTGGAACAGGTGCAAGACGTGGTGGAGCTTACGCTCATGCACTCCAAGTGGCTTAAGACCGCCAAGGCTTATATTCTCTACCGCGAGGAACACGCGCAGCAGCGCAAGGCCGAGCGGCCGGTGCCGGAAGAGGCTAAGCAGCTGGCCCAGGAGAGTAAGCGCTACTTCCGCAATCAGCTCGCGGAGTTCGTGTACTACTCCACCTATTCCAAATGGATGCCGGACAAAGGGCGGCGGGAAACCTGGTTGGAAACGGTACAGCGCTACGTGGACTTTATGGAGGAAAAGATCGGTAGCAAGCTTACGAGCGAGGAGTACAGTGAAATTCGGAGCAGCATGCTCAAAATGGAAGCGCTCGGCTCCATGCGGCTCTTGTGGGGTGCTGGTACGGCGGCTAGGGCCACCAATGTGTGCGCCTACAATTGCTCCTTTGTGGCCCCTTCGGCCTGGCAGGATTTCGGCGAAATTATGTACATCCTCATGTGCGGCACCGGCGTGGGGTTCAGTGTGGAGCGGCAAACCGTGGAGCAGCTGCCTATCATCAAGCGGCAAATGGGCACCACGCTTTTCACCCACCAGATCAAGGACAGCAAAGAGGGCTGGGCGGATGCTCTGGTATTGGGCTTGAACACGTGGTCTCAGGGTAAGGATATTGAATTTGATTACTCCACCATTCGTGCGCAGGGTTCGCGCCTTAAAACTATGGGCGGCCGCGCTTCCGGCCCCGGGCCCCTCAAGAGCCTGCTAGAATTCTCGCGCGCCAAAATGTTCGCGCGCCAAGGCCGGCACCTCACCACTTTGGACGTGCACGACATCATCTGCAAGATAGGGGAAATAGTGGTTATGGGCGGTGTCAGGCGTTCGGCACTTATTTCTTTGTCCGACCTGGACGACACCGAAATGCGCGAAGCTAAGAACGGACAGTTCTATTTAAAGCACCCCGAGCGCAGCATGGCCAACAACTCGGCCGTGTATAACGAGAGGCCTTCGCTCGAGCTCTTTTTGGACGAGTGGGTGAACCTCATAAAGTCAGGCTCGGGCGAGCGGGGTATTTTTAACCGCGGCAGTTTGAAAGAGCAGCTGCCGGCCCGGCGTTGGCCGGTGTTCGCGCCCGACGCGCACACCAGCGGCACCAACCCCTGCGGCGAGATTATTTTAAAGTCCAAACAGTTCTGCAACCTCTCCGAAGTGGTGGCGCGGCCCGAGGATACCGAGGAAAGCCTTATGCGCAAGGTTCGCCTGGCCACTATTCTCGGCACGTACCAGGCTTCGCTCACAAAGTTCCCGTACCTGTCACCAGAGTGGCAGCAGCACTGCGAGGAAGAGGCTCTGCTGGGCGTTTCCATTACCGGCCAGTGGGATTGCCCGGTGGTGCGGCAGCCGGAGGTTTTGGAAAAGCTTAGGGCACACGCCGTGGAAGTGAACCGCGAGTACGCCAAGCGCTTTGGCATTAACCCTTCCACCTGCATTACCTGCGTTAAGCCCTCGGGTAACGGTTCGCAGCTCTTTGACACCTCTTCTGGCATGCACCCTCGGCACGCTCCGTACTACGTTCGTCGCGTGCGCATAGAGAGCCACAACCCGCTTTTCCATATGGTGAAGGATCTACACGTGCCCTACCACCCCGAGGTGGGGCAGGTGGACGGCGAAGCCTCCACCTACGTGCTGGAGTTCCCTATGAAAGCGCCGGATGGCGCAGTGGTGCGGCGCGATCTGGGGGCACTCGATTTGCTGGACCACTGGAAAATGCTTAAACAGCACTACACCGAGCACAACCCCTCCACCACCATTTCTGTTTCCACCGACGAGTGGCTTAAGGTGGGCAATTGGGTGTACGAGAACTGGAATCTGGTGGGCGGGCTTTCCTTTCTGCCCAAAGACGAGCATGTGTACCAGTTGGCACCCTACGAGGAGATAACGAAAGAAAAGTACGAAGAACTGGCTGCCACCTTCCCCACCATAGACTTCTCCCAGGTGTGCGCCTACGAGTACGAGGACGAAACCCAAGGGAG